>NZ_JBEXGE010000015.1:0-47364 GCF_040607155.1 Micromonospora sp. NPDC005324
TCGGAGCGATCGGCATCGGAAATGGGCCAGGGCGGCGACCGCGGACGGCGGAGCACGCTCGGCCACTGATGCCGAGGCTTCGGCCAGCAGCGACGTCCCGCGCCGGCGGGTCGCCCCGGCCGCCGGACTGAACGGGCGCTCTCCACCGGGCCGCGCCCGATCCGCCGACCCGCATTGATGTACGGATCGAGCGTCTTGCGCAGGACGCCGGCATTCTCGTCGGAGACATCGATCGTGTAGGCCACGCCGTCGAGACTGAACTCAACCGTCCGGTCGGCCTTCCCACCGTCGAGGTCGTCGGTCAGGACCGTGATTACTTTTCTCGCCATTGCCGATTACTCCCTGTGTGCGGCGGGATGTGTCCAAAGTCTGACCTATCACCCCGGTAATCCGCAACAATATGCCTTCCATTCATTCGGCGCGTCGCGATTCCGTTACCGAGCAAAACCGTGAATCGGCTCCGATGGCGAGGCCTCATTCCCCGAGGATGCCGCTGTGACCGGCGATGGCAGCCGCCTCGGCCCGGTTCGAGACCCGCAACTTGCGCAGCAACGCGGCGGTCATCCGTTTCACAGTCCGTTCGGAGACGTGCAGTTCTTCGGCGACGTCGACGGTGCTGCGGCCGGCGGCGATCGCCCGCAGCAGCCGCCGTTCCTCGCCGTCCAGGTCCACGGGCGCGGGGCGCGTGGGCCGCAGCATGGCGCGCAGCAGTTCGGCCGGCAGCACCGCCCAGCCGTCGAGGATGGCCAGCAGCGGGGGCAGCAGTTCCTCCGGTTCGCTGGTCTTGGGCAGGAATCCCTCGGCGCCGGCCCGCAGCGCCTCCACCGCTGGCCCGGGGTCGGCGGAACCGAACATCGCGACCACCCGTACCCGCGGGGTGGTCCGCCGGATCGCGGCGACCGCCCGGATGCCGCCGGGCGGCGGCATGTGCAGGTCGACCAGGGCCAGGTCGGGGCGGCAGTTGCTGACCAGGGCCGCCGCCGCGGCGGCGTCGCCGGTCGAGGCGACCACCTCGGCGCGACCGTCGGTGGTGATCGGGAGCAGCAACTCGAGGCCGCGGACGAAGAGGGGGTGATCGTCCACGACGACGAGTCGCAAGGTGGAGGCTCCCGGCATGTCTGCGCCGTTCCCCAGCGGGTACCGATCATGCGGGTTCGCACCGAACGAGAGGAGTCGGGTGCATGCGCGTACGGCACGGTTTGCGGGACCTGCTGCGAGGGTTGCGCCCCATTGAGCCGACACCGGGCGAGACGCGACCGCCGGCGGCCGATTCGGAGTTGCTGCTGCGGGTGTTGTGCCACGAGTTCCGGACGCCGATCAGCACCCTGACCTCGCTGACCCGCGCGCTGGCCGACGAGCGTCGCGAGCTGACCGGGGACGACCGGCGGGCGCTCAGTGAGCTGGCCCGCGACCAGGCCGCCCACCTCCAGAGCCTGCTGCGTGACGCGACCGCCGGCACCGGCGTGCTGACGCCGACTCCGCAGCCGGAGCCGGCCGTCGCGCTCGCGGGCATCCTGCGGGAGGCCGCCGCGTTGGTGCCGGTCGGCCGTAGGCGGGCGCGGGCCACCCGGCGGGCGGCCTGCTGCCCGGTGCCGGCCGGACGAACCCGACAGGTACTGGTCAACCTGGTGCAGAACGCGTTGCGGCACGGGCCGCCGGACGGGCAGGTCGGGCTCTATGCCACAGTGCGCGGCCCCAGCCTGAGCATCCTGGTCACCGACGAGGGTCGGGTCGACGATGCGCTGCTGGTCGCGCTGCGGCGTCCGGCACCGGCCGTCGGGATGTCCGGTCTGGGCCTGTGGATCGCGCGACAGCTCGTCGCGACGGACGGGGGAGCGGTGCGGGCGCACCGGCTACGGCCCCGGGGAGTGGCGCTGGAGGTGCTGCTGCCGATGGCTCGCCCGGTGCGCTGACCCGGGCGGGACACCGGTTGGCCCGCCCGGGTCATCGGGGCGGGAACGGCCTCGCTACCTGTTTCCGGTACCGAGGAGGTTGGATGTTCAGCCACGTCAAGGATCTGCAGTTCGAAGCCAAGCCGGACGGCCCGGACGCGGCGTTCGCCCGCCGTTTGCAGGAGGTGTTGGGCGGCAAGTGGGGCGAGATGACGGTTGCCAACCAGTATCTCTTCCAGGGGTGGAACTGCCGACTGCCCGGCAAGTACAAGGACCTGCTGCTCGACGTCGGCACGGAGGAGATGGGCCACGTCGAGATGATCGTCACGATGATCACCCGGCTGTTGGACAACGCGCCGCTGTCGCTGACCGAGGGGATCGCGGAGGACCCCGGAGGTGCCGCGACCTACGCCGGTGAGAACCCGGCGCACTTCATCCACGGCGGAGGTGGGGCCCTGCCCACCGACTCCAACGGGGTGCCGTGGAACGGCGCGTTCATCACCGCCAGCGGGAATCTGTTGGCCGATTTCCAGCTCAACGTCACCGCCGAGGCGCAGGGTCGGCTCCAGGTCGCCCGGTTGTTCCACATGACCGACGACCCGGGCGTCAAGCAGATGCTGCGCTTCCTGCTGGCCCGCGACACGATGCACCAGAACATGTGGCTGGCGGCGATCGAGCAGCTCAAGGAGGACGGGCTGGAGGAGATGCCGGTGCCGGAGGCGTTCCCGGACTCGGGTGAGTTCACTGAGGAGTACGGCTACACCTACCTGGGTTTCTCCTCGGGCACCGACGCCGCCCAGGGTCGCTGGGCGTCCGGGCCCTCGCCGGACGGCAAGGGCGAGTTCCGGTACGACGACAACCCGCGGGCGAACGCGCCGGAACCGGTGCTGCCTCCGGGTGACCCTCGGTTGTACGGCACCAACCCGGGGGTGGCCGGCTCGGTGGTGAACACGGTGAAGAGCAAGCTCACCTGATGTGCCTCGTCGGGTCGCCCGCCGGTCCCGGGCGACCCGACGGACCGGGCGCAAGAGTGGTCTGGGTCACAGGCCGGAACAAGGGGAACGCTTTGTTACTTGAGTGAGACACGCTCAACTCAACGCGATAGCAGGTGTTCGATGGCAACTCTTCCGGTACTTCCCCTGACCGACGCCGTGCTGCTGCCCGGCATGGTCATCCCGGTGACCCTCGACCCCACCACCCAGGCCGCGATCGACGCGGCGCGGGCGACCGGCGACCGCAAGCTGCTGGCCGTGCCGCGCATCGACGGCGAGTACGGCCCGGTGGGCGTGGTCGCCACCATCGAGAAGGTCGGCCGGCTGCCCGAGGGTGAGCCCGCCGCCGTCATCCGTGGACTGTCCCGGGCCCGGATCGGCTCCGGCGTGCCCGGCCCCGGCGCCGCCCTCTGGGTCGAGGCGACCGAACTCGACGAACCCGCCTACGCCGGTCGGGCCCGGGAACTCGCCCGCGAGTACCGCGCCCTGGTGACCTCCGTGCTCCAGCAGCGGGGCGCCTGGCAGGTCATCGACGCTGTGGAGCGGATGACCGACCTCTCCGAGCTGGCCGACTCGGCCGGTTACGCGCCCTGGCTGACGCTGGAGCAGAAGAACGAGCTGCTCGCCGCGCCGGACGTCACCGCCCGGCTGGAGCTGCTGGTCGGTTGGGTGAAGGACTACCTGGCCGAGCAGGAGGTCACCGAGCAGATCAACAGTGACGTCCGCGAGGGGCTGGAGAAGTCCCAGCGCGAGTTCCTGCTGCGCCAGCAGTTGGCCGCGATCCGCAAGGAACTGGGCGAGGACGAGCCGGACGGCTCCGCCGACTACCGGTCCCGCGTCGAGTCCGCCGAGTTGCCGGACAAGGTTCGCGAGGCGGCCATGCGCGAGGTCGGCAAGCTGGAGCGGGCCAGCGACGCCTCCCCGGAGGCTGGCTGGATCCGTACCTGGCTGGACACCGTGCTCGAGATGCCGTGGGGCACGCGTACCGAGGACAACACGGACCTGGCCGCGGCCCGGGCGGTGCTCGACGCCGACCACGCCGGCCTGGCCGACGTGAAGGACCGCATCCTGGAGTACCTGGCGGTGCGCAACCGGCGTGCCGAGCGCAACCTTGGTCTGGTCGGCGGTCGCGGCTCCGGCGCGGTGCTCGCCCTCGCCGGTCCTCCCGGGGTGGGTAAGACCAGCCTCGGCGAGTCCGTGGCGCGGGCGCTCGGGCGTAACTTCGTCCGGGTCTCGCTCGGCGGCGTCCGCGACGAGGCGGAGATCCGCGGGCACCGGCGCACCTACGTGGGGGCGCTGCCCGGTCGGATCGTCCGCGCGTTGCGGGAGGCCGGTTCGATGAACCCGGTCGTACTCCTCGACGAGGTGGACAAGCTGGCCGCCGGCTACGCCGGTGACCCGGCAGCCGCCCTGCTGGAGGTGCTCGACCCGGCTCAGAACCACACCTTCCGGGACCACTACCTGGAGGTCGACCTCGACCTGTCCGACGTGCTCTTCCTGGCCACCGCCAACGTGGTGGAGTCCATCCCCGGCCCCCTGCTGGACCGGATGGAGCTGGTCACCCTGGACGGGTACACCGAGGACGAGAAGGTCGCCATCGCCCGCGACCACCTGCTGCCCCGGCAGCGGGAGCGGGCCGGGCTGACCGTCGACGAGGTCAGCGTCGCCGACGAGGCTCTCGCGCTGATCGCGGGGGAGTACACCCGGGAGGCCGGCGTCCGGCAGCTCGAGCGGGCCCTGGCCAAGATCCTGCGCAAGGTGGCGGTGACGTTGGCGACGGACCCGACGCCGGCACGCGTGGGCACCGACAACCTCACCGGCTACCTGGGCCGGCCGAAGTTCACCCCGGAATCGGCCGAGCGCACCGCGGTGCCCGGCGTGGCCACCGGCCTGGCCGTCACGGGCGCCGGTGGGGACGTGCTCTTCATCGAGGCGACCAGCATGGAGGGCGAGCCGGGGCTGACCCTGACCGGTCAGCTCGGTGACGTGATGAAGGAGTCGGCGCAGATCGCGCTCTCCTACCTGCGCTCCAACGGGCGGCGGTTCGGCATCGACCCGAACGTCCTCGCGGGACGCCGGATCCACGTCCACTTCCCGGCGGGCGCGGTGCCCAAGGACGGTCCGAGCGCCGGCATCACCATGGTCACGGCCCTGGCATCGCTGGTCACGGGTCGCCCGGTCCGCCCCGAGTTCGGGATGACCGGTGAGGTGACGCTCTCCGGTCGGGTGCTGCCGATCGGTGGGGTGAAGCAGAAGCTGCTCGCCGCGCACCGGGCCGGCCTCACCGAGGTCATCATCCCGGCGCGCAACGAGCCCGACCTGGACGACCTGCCGACCGAGGTGCGCGAGGCGTTGACAGTGCACACACTGGCCGACGTGGCCGACGTGCTCGCCCTGGCGCTGCGCCCGGCCGACGTGAAGACGCTGGACGGTCCGGCGCTCTTCGCAGTCTGACGGACGACCTGGCGGGCCCCCGCCGTCCACGAGACGGCGGGGGCCTGCCGCTGTGCCCCTGTTCCGCCGGACCGTACTGTCCTGCTTGAAAACTCAACTACCTCTCCCGCCGTGCGGCGGTACCCCCGGAGAAAACCCCTGTGAACATGGTGCTGTGGATCGTTCAGATCCTGCTCGCCGCCATCTTCGGCGGCATCGGCGTGGTCAAGCTGACCCAACCCAAGGAGAAGCTGCACGAGACGATGGGTTGGACGAAGGCCGCCACGCCGATCCAGGTCAAGGCCATCGGCGCCCTGGAACTGCTCGCCGGCATCGGGCTGTTGCTGCCCGCCCTCACCGGCATCGCCACCGTGCTCACCCCGCTCGCCGCGCTCGGGCTCGTCATCATCATGATCGGCGGCATCGTGGTGCACCTGAACGGCGCGCGGAGGGCCACCGCGCCCGAGCGACGAACGGTGGAGATCCAGGGGATCGTGACGTGCGTGGTGCTGCTCGCCCTCGCCGCACTGGTGGCCTGGGGCCGCTTCGGGCCGTACTCCCTCTGACCCGCAGCGCCGGCGACCGTCCTCCCCGGACGGTCGCCGGCGGCGTTTTCCGCGCTCGTCGGCGGCCGCACCCGTGCCCCCTGCGGGCCGCTGATCGGTAATAGGGTCGGCTTCCGCACAGTGTTGATCACGGGGGAGACGCATGGAAGCGAACGACAACACGCCCGGTGTCCTGCCGCCGACGGTGCCGCATCGGCCGGGACCAGCCGGCCGAGGGCTGGGACGGCGGGCTCTGTTCGCCGGCGGAGCCGGGGCTGCGGCCGCGGCCGCTCTGGCCGCCCCGGCCAGAGCCGAGCCGACGACGGTACGGGAGGGCGCTCTCAGTCTGCGTGACCCCCGGGTCGGCTGCCTGCTCGACGGCAGTGACGAGGGGGCGAAGGTCGCGGTCGCGTTGAGTCTGCTGCCGCCGGAGGGTGGGGAGATCTTCCAGCCGGTGGGCCGACTCGGCCTCTGATCGGAGGTCACCTTCCCGACCAGCCTGACCTGGACCGGGGAGAACATCGGCGCGGCGATCATCCAGCCGGCTCCGGGTTACACCGGTCGAGCGCCCACGCGAACAAGATCACCGACATCAACGTCGAGGACTGCGTCGGCATCGGCATCTTCGTAAACGCCTGGGCCTACGACAACGAGTTCCTCAATGTCTGGATCGGTGAGTGCAAGACCGGCCTACGACTGCACGACGGTGCCTGTTTCTTCGACAACCTGCACGTCTGGGGATGCGTCGGCAACGGCGTCGAACTGCGCAACAGCGGCCATCGGAACACGTTCCAGAACGTCTACCTCGAGTCGAACGGCACCGGCGGCACCGGGAACGGAGTCGACCTCTGGGAGGTCTGGGGCAACCAGTTCATCGGTGGCCGCCTGTGGCCTAACGCCTCGAACGGCATCGGCGTCTTCTCGTCCGGGCGTACCCGAATCATGGGTCTGGAGATCCACGAGAACGGTGAGAGTGGGATCCGTGGCGGCGACTCCGGCCTGTGCCAGGTGATCGGCAACCAGATCTACTCCGATTCGACGACCACCCGCCGGCAGGACCGGCCGATCGTCACTGTCGGTACGAGCGACAACTGGATCATCAGCAACAACGTGATGCGCGCCTTCGACCACGCGTCCGGCGGCGCGTCGCTGGGGGGCGGCAAGAACGTGGTCACCGGCAACATCGAGTAGAACCGTTGGGGCGGTGCGGTCACCGCCCCACCGTTCGCACTCCTGTCCCGCGCCGTCGGCGACCGTCGTACTCCGGCGGTCGCCGACGGCGTGCTCAGCGCTCGTCGCCGCCGCGGTCGCGGCGCACCGTGGCCTTGCGGCCCTTGATGGTGCTCTGCCGCAGCCCGGAGATCACCTCGTCGGCGACCCCCTGCGGCACCTCGACCAGGGAGAACCGGTCGGCGATCTCGATCGTGCCGATGTCCCGGCCGCGGATGCCGGTCTCCCCGGTGATCGCGCCGACCAGATCCTGCGGGCGTACCCCGGCGCGTCGACCCAGGCCGACGAAGACCTGGACGGTGTTGCCGCCGGCGGAGCGCGGCCGGCCCCCGCCCCGGCGGTCGCCGCCACGGCCGCCGGTCTCCGGCCGACCCTCGCGCGGCCCACGGACCGGAACCTGCGGGATCTCCTCCTCGTCGTCGGAGCCCGGCGACGTCACCTCGTGAGCCAGCTTCACGGCGGCGAGGGCGACCTCCATCAGGTCGAACTCGTCGGTCAGGGTCTCCACGATCACCCGGAACGGGTCCAGGTCGTCCTCCAGCAGGCTCTCCCGCAGG
Organism: Micromonospora sp. NPDC005324; assembly: GCF_040607155.1. Classification (NCBI taxonomy): domain Bacteria; kingdom Bacillati; phylum Actinomycetota; class Actinomycetes; order Micromonosporales; family Micromonosporaceae; genus Micromonospora; species Micromonospora sp. NPDC005324. The sequence goes on from NZ_JBEXGE010000015.1 coordinate 7,650, forward strand.
GCCGCCTGGGTCAGCTCCAGCCGCCGGGTACGCATGTCGGCCACGGTGGGGATCTTGTCGATGGTGATCCGCTGGCCGGTCACCCGCTCGATGGTCTTGAGCATCCGGTGCTCACGCGGCTCGGCGAGGGTGATCGCCACGCCCTCGCGGCCGGCCCGGCCCACCCGACCGATCCGGTGCACGTACGACTCGGGGGCGGACGGCACGTCGTAGTTGACCACGTGGCTCAGCTGCTCGATGTCCAGCCCACGGGCCGCCACGTCGGTGGCGACCAGCAGGTCGGCGGTGCCCGCCCGCAGCCGGCCCATGACCCGGTCGCGCTGCTCCTGGCTCATGCCGCCGTGCAGTGCCTCGGAGCGGTAGCCCCGACCGTTCATCGTCTCGGTCAACCGGTCGACCTCTTCCCGGCTGCGGCAGAAGACGATCGCCGCGGTCGGGGACTCCACGTCCAACACCCGACCCAGCGCGGCCGGCTTGTGCGCCCGGGTCACGATGTACGCGCTCTGCCGCACCCGGGGCGCCTCACCCGCGACCGTCTGCTCGCGGCCGATCTCGATCCGCACCGGTTCCCGCAGGTGCTGGCGGGCCATCCCGTCGATGCGCGACGGCATGGTGGCCGAGAAGAGCACAGTCTGACGCTGCGCCGGAGCGTGCTCCAGGATCGCCTCGATATCCTCGGCGAAGCCCATGTCGAGCATCTCGTCGGCCTCGTCGAGCACCACCGTGGTCAGCCCACCGAGGCGCAGGGTGCCCCGGGCGATGTGATCGAGGGCCCGCCCCGGGGTGGCCACCACCACATCGACACCGCTGTCGAGTGCCCGCAGCTGCCGCCCGATCGGCTGCCCGCCGTAGATCGGCAGCACCCGCGCACCCAGGTCCTTGCCGTAGCGGTGGAACGCCTCGGAGACCTGCACCGCCAGCTCCCGGGTCGGCACCAGCACCAGCGCCACCGGGTCGCCGCCCTGGCGGTGTGCCGTCATGAGGTTCAGCAGTGGCAGCGCGAACGCAGCCGTCTTGCCGGTGCCGGTGGCCGCCTGACCCAGCAGGTCGCGACCCTCCAGCAGCGGTGGGATAGCCTCCCGCTGGATGGGCGTCGGCTCCTCGTACCCGAGGGCGGCGAGCGCGCGCAGCAGCTCGGCGCGGAGCCCGAGCTCGGTGAAGGCGCTCACCTCGTCGGTGCCGTCGGGGGTGGCGTCAGTCGGTGCGTCGTGCTGTGCAGGTGCGGAACTCATGCGCCAAGCCTTTCATCACGCCGTCCGGGCCGTTGCGGCGACCGCCACAAGAGCTGTCTCCGGGCTCGTGCTGCGGCTGTTCCATGACCCCGGCGGCGGCCTCGGTCAGGCGTCGGTGGTCAGGATGGCCAGCACCATCACCGCGGCGAGCGCCACGTCGAGCACCGCGCAGAACTCGGCGTAGCCGCGTGGCACCACCCGGCGGTTGCGGTGGTGCGCCAGGTCCCAGCCGGCGTGTGCCAACCACCCGAACGCCACCAGCCAGTCGGCGGTCCGCCCGCCGGCCCCGACCGCCACCAGCGTCAGGGCGACCCAGACAGCCAGACCGGCGAGCTGAATGGCGAGCACGCCCCGCCCGCCCAGCGTGCGGCGGGCCGCGCCGATCACCAGGTAGCCGCCGGGCAGCACCAGCATCGTCCACGGGCTGAGCACACTCGGGTCGACCCACATGTCCACGGTCATCAACAGCGCCAGTCCGGTCGGCCAGCGGTGGGCGAGCGCCACCACCACCCGGTGTCGACGTACCGGCGCGGACGCCTCGTGTCGGTGTCGGACCGCCACCAGCACCATCGCGGGAATCATCAGCAGGTGACCGCCGAGCAGCAGCGCGTCGGCGTCGATCAGGCCGGCCCGAAACGGCACTAACAGCAGCAGGAACGGGGCGTACATCGCGGCGGCCATCTCACCGACCGCGTGCCAGCGGTGCGCCCGGTAGCGCATCCCCACAGTCATCCCGACGGTCATGTTCGTGGCCATCACCAGTGCGGCGATCTCCGGCCGGGCCAGCGCGTCGCCGACGCCCAGCGCGGCGCCGGCCAGCTCCCACAACGGCCCGAGCAGCAGCATCCCGGCGACCATCGCCAGGGCCATCTCGCCCAGATGCCACAGCAGCCGCCGTCTGCTGCTGGCCGGTGCCGCAGCGGCCGGTGTCGGGGCCGAGGGTGCCGGCTCGTCGGTGGGCAGGGGCGCGGGCGACGGTACGGCGGTGAGGCTGTCCGCGTACATCTGGTTGTTCTCCATGCCTCGACCCTGCCGGTGTCCCCGGCGTGGCCGGCAGACCCGTTCGTCACGGGAAAATCGTGCGGACCGCACGGCCCGACCGTGACACTTCGCATGGGTGGACCGTGCGCCGGCCGGCCCTAGGATCGGGGCGTGGCGAGCGAGGCGGTGACTCCCCGGGCGGACCGTCGGCTGCGGCGCGCCCGGCGGGCGACGCTGGTGTCGCTGGCCACCGGCGTGTGGGCGAGCGTCCTGCTACCGGCGGTCGGCCTGACCCGCGAGCCCGACGAGGGCCGGGTGACGCTCGGCGCGGTCGGCATCCTCGCCTTCGTGATCGCCCAGACCGTCGTCCTGTACGCGGCCGTGACGCCGTGGCTCGACCCTCGCTGGCGGCGTCGGGCCGAGCTGAGCCTGGGCGGGGTGGCGGTGCTGACCGTTCCGCTGGTGGGCCCGGTGGCGGCCGGCAGGTGGCCGACCTGGGCCTGGCTCGGTGCGGCGTTGATCGGCATGACGCCGCTGCTGGTGCGCTGGCGAGCCGCGCTGGCGGTCGCGGTCGGCGTCCTGGCGGTGGCGGTCGGGGTGGCCTGGTGGACCGGCGGTTCCGTCCCGCGCCACCTCGCCGTGACCGGTGGGATCGGCGTGGCCGTGGCCGCCGTCAACGGGTTCCAGGTCTGGTTCTGGGACCTGCTCGTGGAGGCGCGGCAGGGCCAGGCCGCCCAGGCGCGGCTGGCCGCCGCCGAGGAGCGGTTGCGCTTCGCCCGCGACGTGCACGACGTGCTGGGGCACCGCCTCACGGTGATCGCGTTGAAGGCCGAACTCGCCGCCCGACTCGCCCCGGTCGACCCGGAACGGGCCGGGCGCGAAGCCGCCGAGGTGCAACGGTTGGCCGCCTCCGCGCTGAGCGAGGTACGGGAGACCGTGCACGGCTATCGGGCCGTCGACCTCGACGAACAGCTCGCCGCTGTGGTGGGGGTGCTGCGCTCCTGCGGGGTGCGGTGCACGGTCCTGCCACTGCCGGCGGACCTGCCGCAGCGCGCCGCCATCGAGCTGGCGGCGGTGCTGCGCGAGGCGAGCACCAACGTCCTGCGGCACAGCCGGGCCGACTGGTGCCGGATCCACATCGATCGGGAGGATGACGTGGCCAGGATGACGGTGGCCAACGACGGCGCCGACGACAGTGGCCCGGACGCGCACAGCCACGGCCTGCGCGGGCTGGCCGACCGGCTCGCCGCCGCCGGGGGCGAGTTGCGGGTACGCCGGGAGGACGCGATCTTCACCCTCGAAGCCACAGTGCCGGCGCCGTCGTGATCCGCGTCCTGCTCGCCGACGACGAGGACCTGATCCGGGTCGCCGTCGCCGCGCTGCTCGGCCTGGAACCGGACATCGAGGTGGTGGCTCACGCCGCCGATGGAAAGTCAGCCGTCACCGCGGCGTTGGCGCACCGCCCGGACGTGGCAGTGGTGGACCTGGAGATGCCCGGCCTGGACGGCATCGCGGTAGCCGCCGAGCTGACCCGGGTTCGACCCGACTGCGCGGTGGTCGTGCTGACCGGGCACGGTCGTCCCGGGCACCTGCGCCAGGCGTTGACCGCCGGCGCCCGGGGGTTCCTGCCCAAGGGATCGCCGGGTGGGGCGCTCGCCGACGTGATCCGCCGGGTGCACGCCGGAGGTCGTTACGTCGACCCTTCGCTGGCCGCCGACGCGTTGACCCTGCCCCCGTGCCCGCTGACCTCTCGGGAACTGGAGACGCTACGGCTGGTGGAGGTCGGTGCCCCGGTCGCGGTGATCGCCCGTCGGGTGCACCTGTCCACCGGAACCGTGCGCAACCACCTCTCCGCCGCCGTGCAGAAGCTCGGCGCGGCCGACCGGGCCGAGGCGGTGCGCACCGCCCGGGACAACGGCTGGCTCTGACCACCTTCACCAGCGCGTCCGTCGGCTAGCGTGGGCGCGTGCGTACTGTGGAACTGGTCTGCTCGCCCGGCCTGGAGGTCGCGGTCCGGGCGGTCTGGGGTCGTCTGGCCGCCGCCGGGTTGCCCAGCCTGGCCCGCAACATCCACTCGACCAACCGGCCGCACCTCACCCTCGCCGCCGTCGACGAGATCCCGCCGGTCGTCCAGCACCGCCTGGCCGAGCTGTTCGACGCCGCGCTGCCGGTGCCGGTGACGCTCGACCGGGTCGTCGTCCTCGACGGCAGCGCCCCACTGGTCTGGCTGGTCCGGCCCTCTTCGGCGCTGACCGCGTTGCACGCCGCCGTCTGGGACGTTCTCGCCGAGGCCGACGGACACCGCCCGTGGCATGCCCCCGACGTATGGGTCCCGCACCTGAGCCTGGCCCTGCGGTTCCGCAACGCGGACCTGCGGTTGGCTCGTGCCGTCGCCGGTGGGCAGCGCCCGACGGGTGACTTCGACGCCGCGCGCAGCTACGACGGCACGGACCGGTCGGTGACCGCGCTGACCCGGCTCCGCTAGGGTCAGCGCCGCGGTCAACAGGACCGGATCGACCTGCCGAAGCTCCTTGAGGACGTGGACAGCGCGGATCAGGTGCTCACGCCGCACGTGCTCGGGGGCGGCTGGGTCGAGCGAGTCGCGTCAGAGGACCGGAAGGTGTCGATGCCGGCCGAGTACCGGGCTCGGCACGCCCTTGACCGGGCCTCAGTTGCCGCCCCCCAAAGAGCAGTAGGCGGGCCGATGCGGCTCGTCCCGTTCGCGTAACCGCCATCGGTAACACACAAATTGACCGCGATAGTTTTTTCAATAGCGATTCCCGGCTGGTCCGCAAACTGCGCACCCTGTTCGGCGCGTGCATTCACCCGCCGTGGACGGGGCCGTCATGCACGGCCGTGGATCGCCTGCCGAGGGCGGGTCGACGGACGGAGGTTCGGTCCGGCTGGTGAAGCCCGACGGCGTCCACGATGGACGGCCGGGGCGGATCGGAGCGAGCAGTGAACGGACCTAAGCGATCAAAGACCCTGCGCCTTGACGGAAAGTAATCGTCCCAGGTCGCAGCGCTGATCGGCGCGCGCTTCGCCGCCGTGGCTTGACAGCCGATTGACCGTGCTGCAACCTACAGCGGCATATCGATGAGTAGCAGCACACGGGGGTGTGAAGCTGTGACCGCTGACCTTGCGGCATTCTGCCGTGCCGAGGCGATATTTGTGTTGTTGGGCGACCCGCTCCGGCGTGAAATCCGTCCACCCGATCTGCCTCTTCGTATCTCCTGAGATTTTCGTCGACGGATGAGTCGACGCCGTACCGCCGTGCCCGTAAAGGGGGTAACGGCGATCGCACACCCGGCTTCGTGGGGCCCTCGCAGGTCTCGCGGCCCACGCATGCCTGTCTCCGCCTCTCAGCCCGTCCTCGATCCAGGGGTGACCATCCATGTCCTTCAGCATTCGGCGTCTGCCCGACCCGCGCGGTCGGCTGAACGATCTGCGTGGTCGGCCACTCCGGCAACGCTCGGTGTTCGGCTCCGGCACCAACCGGTCCGTCCTGGCGGCCGCCCTGGCCGGTGTGCTGATGCTCAACCTGGGTGGCAGCGGGGTGACCGCGCTGCCGGCGGGCGGCACCCGGGACCGGGACGGTGTCGCCTCCACCGGTCGGGGTGGCGGCGCGAAGCCGACGCAGGCATGGGGCTCGTCGGCGGGCAAGGCGCACGTGACGTCCGGACGGCCCAACCGTGACCTCCCGACGTCGCTGCGCGGGCAGTACCCACCGCACAAGCTCGCCGACAAGCCCGCCCCCGGACGCAACAAGGCGTCGGTGGCCACCGCACCCGTCGACGACACCCGAGGCTTCGACAAGCGCACCAGCCGGGAACGACCGGCCGAGCGCGGTGTCGACCAGCGGGTCTTCGACAACGCCGACGGCACCCAGACCACCGAATTTTCCTCCGCACCCATCAACTACCGCAAGGCGGACGGCACCTGGGCGCCCATCGACCACACCCTGGTGCCCGCCGCCCACGGGTGGGGGACCACCGCGGACTCGGTCGGGCTGCACCTCGCCGGGAACGGCGCCGCGAGCCAGGTGGCCCGGGTGAGCTTCGACGGTGACACCGAGTTCGGCTTCGGTCTGGCCGAGGCGACCAACGCGCCAGGCCGGGTGGACGGCAACGCCGTCACCTACCCCGGCGTACGCCCCGACGTCGACCTGCGTCTGGAGCCCCGGGCCGGTGGCGTGAAGGAAACCCTGGTCCTGCACTCGGCCAAGGCGCCTGCGTCGTACGTGTTCCCGTTGAATCTGCGCAACCTCACCGCGAAGCTGGTCGACGGTCAGGTCGTCCTCAGTGACCGGGACGGGCGCCAGCGCGGGGTCATCCCGGCGGGTTACATGGTGGACGCAGGCTCCAGCACGGCCGGTCCCGCCACCTCCACCAAGGTCGCGTACGAGCTGGTCACCACGGGTGGGCAGACCGCGCTGAAGGTGACCCCCGACCGGGCCTGGCTGACCGACCCGGCCCGGCGGTACCCGGTCGAGGTCGACCCGACCGTCGGCCCCCCGGTCGACGCGGTCAACGCCGACAGCAGCATGTACGTGCACGGCGACCGCTCCATCGAGGGTAAGGACGAGTTGCTCGTCGGTCGCTCCGCTAATGACAACGCCGCGGCCTACCTCAAGTTCGGCAACCTTGTGAGCCGACTCCAGAACCACACCATCCACGGTGCGGCGCTCTCCGCTGTCAACTTCGACGCGGGCTCCTGCAAGGCGCGGGCAGTCACCGTCCACCCGGTCACCGGGTCGTGGTCGGCCGGCACCGGCTACTCGTACCCGGGCCCGTCGGTGGGTGGCGCGCTGGTCAGCCGCTCGTTCGCCCACGGGTACGTCGCTCTCGGCCAGTCGCAGTCCGCCTGCCCGGCGGCCGGGGAGATGTTCGACCTCGGCGCCGGCGGCCGTAACCTGGTGCAACGCTGGGTCAACGGCCAGCAGGCCAACAATGGTCTCTCGCTGCGGGCGTCCACCACCGACACCTCGGCATGGAAGAAGTTTGCCGGTACCGGCACGGCCAACCCCCCGGCGCTCTACGTCACGCACAGCCCGTACAACGCCGGGTACGCGATCCCGAAGCCCACCCCGGAGCCGGCCGTCCTGCGTAACCAGGACGGCAAGGTGAAGGTGACCGTCACCAACCTCGGCGCCGAGGCCTGGACGCCGGCCAACTACTACCTCGCCTACCGGGTCTACAACGCGCAGACCGGCACCGCGGTGACCCAGCAGCGGGCGGCGAACCTGCCCACCACGTTGGCCCGTGGCGCGAAGGTCACCCTCGACGCGACAGTCAAGCGGTTGGAGCCCGGCTCCTACTTCCTCGACTTCACCATGGTGCGTACCGGTGGAGCGGTCTTCACCGACCACCAGGTGCCACCCGGTCGGATCGTGCTCCAGGTGTTCGACGTGCCCCCGGTGGTGCAGGAGCTCTACCCGGAAAACGGCTACCAGGCACCCACGCTCACCCCGTTGCTCTGGGCCCGGGCGGTGGACACCGACGCCGCACCCGGCGCCACCCTGTCGTTCAAGTTCGAGATCTGCGACCGCACCGACGCCGGCGCGGCGACCAACTGCACCAACTCCGGCTACCAGGCCAAGCAGTCCTGGGTGGTGCCCGCAGGCCGAATGGTCTGGGGCAAGAGCTACCTGTGGCGGTCCTTCGTCAAGGACAGCGCCAACGAGGTCATCTCGCCGTACTCCACGATGATCAGCTCGGTGCCGCAACCCGACCTGCTGTCCCGGATCGCCACCTCGCCCAACGCCGAGCAGGGCCGCGAGTTCGACGCGCAGACCGGCAACTTCGCCACCTCCGCGGTGGACGCCACTGTGGTGACCGTCGGGCCGGAGCTGAACCTGGTCCGCACCTACAACAGCCTCGACCCCCGCACGTCCGGTGTCTTCGGCGCCGGCTGGTCGAGCCGGTACGACATGACGCTGGTCCCCGACAACGACGGCACCGGCAACGTGGTGGTCCGCTACCCGGACGGCCAGGAGGTGCGGTTCGGCAAGAACCCCGACGGCACGTACGCCGCGCCGCCGGGCCGGGTCGCGAAGCTCAGTGTCGACAGCAGCAACTGGAAGCTGGTCGACCGATCCGGCAGCACCTACCAGTTCTCGCTGCTCTACAAGCTCCAGAAGATCACTGACATTTCCGGCCGCGCGGTGAATCTGGTCCTCGACCCGATGACCGGCAAACTAGCTCGGGCCCAGGTCTCCAACAGCCAGAGCAACACCGCCGGACGGTCGCTGACCTTCACGTGGAACGGCAACCACATCGAGACGGTCAGCACCGACAAGGTCAACGGCGCGACACTGACCTGGAGGTACACCTACAACGGTGACCTGCTGACCACTGTCTGCGGGCCGGAGTCCGCCTGCACCAACTACGCCTACGCGGCCGGATCGCACTACCGCACCGCAGTACTCGACGCCAAGCCCGACTCGTACTACCACCTCGGCGAGGCCGAGGGCACCGGCGCGGCCAGCGACGTGGCGATCAACCTGGGCAAGGACGCCGGCACGTACCGCAACAACGTCACCCTGGGGCAGCCCGGTGTTGTTGAAGGCACCACCGGCACCGCCGCTGCCTTCAACGGCACCTCGGCCTACCTGGAACTGCCCAAGGGGCTGGTGAAAAAGAGCCGCGACGTCTCCGTCGAGCTGTGGTTCAAGATCGGCCTGACCCAGACCGGTGGCCCGCTCATCGGCTACCAGGACAGGGCCGTCGGCACCGCCGCGACCAGCGGCGCGCCCCTGCTCTACACCGGCACCGACGGCAAGCTGCGCGGCCAGTTCGCCAACGGCACGATCGCACCGATCACCTCGGCCAGCACCGTCAACGACAACAAGTGGCACCACGTGGTGCTGTCCGCGATGGCCAACACCCAGACCATGTACCTCGACGGTGAGAAGGTGATCCCGCCGGCCGGGCAGACCGGGCAGCCGATCGAGCACTCGCTGCTGACCTTCAACCAGGTCGGCCTCGCCTCTGCGACCTCACCCACGTCGTGGCCGGGCTGGGGCAGCACCGCACAGCGTTACTTCGCCGGCACCATCGACGAGGTCGCCGTCTACTCCCACCCGATCGGCCCGGACACGGCCAGGGCGCACTTCCGGTATGCCAAGCCGGCTGCCCAACAGCTGACCCGGGTCACCCTGCCCAGCGGCCGGGTCGCCACCGAGGTCGAGTACGACACTGCCACCGACCGGGTCAAGGAGTACACCGACGACAACGGCGGCACCTGGAAGGTGGGCCAGCCCACCGTCTACGGCGGCGACACGGATCTGCGGCGCAGCGTCCAGGTCCTCGACCCGGCCAACCGCCCCTACCTGTACGAGTACGACGCACTCGCCGGTCGTCTGCTGCGCTCCGGCACCCCGCTCGGACTGGAGACCCGGGAGGAGGACCGGCCCGGGCAGACCAGCCCGCCGCCGAGCCCACCACCGACCGAGGTCTGCACCCAGCCCGACCCGAACGATCCCGCCTTCTGCACCGTGATTCCCGGCGACGCCGGTGGGCCGATCTTCGTGCGCCACCCGTTGGACGGCATGGCCATCCGCTCGTTCTCCTACAACGAGGACGGCCAGCAGAGCAAGGTCACCAACGAGAACGGCGACACGGTCGAGATGACCTACGACAGCCGGGGGCGTCTCGCCACCCGCAAGAGCTGCCGTACGCCCACCCAGTGCTTCACGAACTACTACACCTACTCGACCGACATCACGAACCCGCTCGACCCGCGCATCGACCTCGCCGTGGCGCAGCGCGACGGCCGATCCACCGGCCCGACCGACAACAACTTCCTGACCGCCTTCGCGTATCACCCCAGCGGTCAGCTCCTCACCCAGACCAACCCGGACGGCAGCCTCGTCACCCACGCCTACACCAGCGGCGGCGAAGTCGGCATCAACGGCATCATCCCGCCCGGGATGCTGGCCAGGAGCATCACCAACGCGCAGACCAAGCCCACCGCCTACGCGTACTACGCCAACGGTGACCTGCACAAGGTGACCGAGCCGTCCGGGCTGGTGACCGAGTACACCTACGACGCGCTCGGCCGGCGGATCACCGAGAAGGTCACGTCCGACACCTATCCCGCGGGTGTCACCACCACGATCACCTACGACGGGCACTCCCGGGTCGCCACCGTCACCGGTCCGGTCACCACCGACGCCGTCACCGGCAAGCAGCACCAGAGTCGGACCGTCAACGAGTACGACGCCGACGGCAGCCCCACCAAGGTCACCGTCTCCGACCTGCTCGGTGGTGACCCCGAGCGGGTCACCAGCACCGAGTACGACGACGAGGGCCGGCCGGTCCGGGTCGTCGACCCCGAGGGCAACGAGACCAGCTACGGCTACGACCGGTTCGGCAACAAGACGACCATGACCGACGCCAACGGCAACCGCTACGACTGGGCGTACACCGCGCAGAACAAGGTGGCCGAGGTGCGGCTGCGGGACTGGCGCAGCGACCCGGCCGGCACCCCCGGCACGGGCACCGGCGACTACCTGGTCCTGCACTCCTACTCGTACGACTTCGCCGGGCGGCTGGCCAGCGACACCGACGCCATGGGCCGGCGACTGGAGTACAGGTACTACCGCGACGACCTGCTGGAGAAAATCACCCTCAAGGACTTCCGTAACCCCGACGGCTCCAAGCGGGACTACGTCGTGGAATTGAACACCTACGACGGGGCCGGCAACGTGACCCGCAAGGTCGGCGCCAACGGCACCCAGATCACCGACCACACGCCGGACAGGACCGGCAAGGTGAAGAGCACCGTGCTCGACCCCAGCGGGGTGCGGCGCACCAACACCTTCACCTACGACTTCAACGGCAACGTCAAGCAGGTCGTCCGCACCGGTAACGCGTCGAACCTGACCTGGGAGGTGCTGGCCACCTCCGAGGTCGTCGACTACGCCTACGACGACGCCGGCAACGTGACGACCGAGAAGGTCACCGCCGGCAGCGAGACCAGGGTGACCAGCTACACGTACGACCAGCGCGGCCTGCGCACCTCGGTCACCGACCCGCGCGGCAACGTCTCCGGCGCCGACAAGGCGAAGTACACCAGCACGATCCGCTACGACGAACTCGGCCGCCAGATCGGGCAGAGCGGCCCGACCGTCCTGGCCGAGAGCAACGGCAACGCGGCCGTCACTACCAACCCGACCAGTTCGGTCGGCTACAACACCTTCGGCGAGCAGGTCGCGGTCAAGGACCCACTCGGGCGGGTCTCCACCTCCGAGTACGACAAGCTCGGTCGGGCGGTGCGCAGCCTCGCGCCGACGTACCAGGCTCCCGGGGTGTCCCAGACGGTCACCCCGGAGCACAAGCTCCGCTACGACGCCCTGGGCAACGTGCTGGAGGAGACCGACCCGGCCGGCACCACCAACTACACGTACGACCAGCTCAACCGGCTGACCGTCCGGGACGAACCGTCGAAGACCAATGCCGACCGGGCGCTCACCCGCTACACCTACACCCGCACCGGTGAGGTCCTCTCGGTCACCGGCCCGACCGGCGCCCGGGTCGAGTCGACCTACGACGACCTCGACCGGCAGGTCACCCAGACCGTCGTCGAACGCCGCCCGACCACCCGCAACCTGGTCAGCAAGCTCGCCTACGACGACGCGGGCAACCTGACCTCGTCGTCCTCCCCGACCGGGGCGACCACTGTCAACACCTTCAACGGGGCCGGCGACCTCACCCGCAGCACCGCGCCGACCGGCGAGGCCACGATCTTCGGGTACGACTTCGCCGGCCGCCAGGTCCGGGTCTCCGACGGACTCGGCCGCACCACCCGGGTCGGGTACGACCAGTTCGGCAACCGGGTCAACACCCTGAACCTCAAGGCCGACGGCACGGTCCTGCGCACCCAGAGTTACGGCTACGACGTGGCCGGCAACATGATCTCGTCGAAGGACCCCTACAACACCATCACCACCTACGAGTACGACGCGGCGGACCAGCTCGTCAAGCAGGTCGAGCCGACCGACGCCGACCCGATCACCACCACCTTCGGGTACGACGCGGCCGGTAACCGGACCCGCTACACCGACGGCCGTGACAACTCCACCATCTACACCTACAACACGTTGGGCCTGCCGGAGTCGGCGATCGAGCCGTCCACGGCGAGCCACCCGACCGCCGTGGACCGCACCTGGACGGCCGCGTACGACGCCGACGGCAACGCGGTGCGACTCAGCGCCCCGGGTGGGGTGAGCCGCACGCGGACGTTCGACGCGGCCGGCCGACTGACAGTGGAGACCGGTTCCGGGGGTGACACCGCGACCGCGACACGGACCCTGGACTACGACCAGGGCGGTCGGTTGACCAGCGTCAACGCCCCCGGTGGCAGTAACACGTACAGCTGGAACGACAGGGGTGGGCTGCTGTCCACCGCCGGCCCGTCCGGCACGGCGAGCTTCGACTACAACGACGACGGCCAGGTGACCAGCCGCACCGACCTGACCGGCACGGCCACCTTCGGCTACCTCAAGGGTCGCCTCGACACGCTCACCGACGGCATCACCGGCCAGCAGCAGAAGCTGGACTACAACGCCGCCGGTGACGTCAAGACCGTCGACTACGGCGCCGGCCGTGTCCGCACCTTCGGGTACGACGACTACGGGCGGATCGCCAGCGATGTGCTGCGCAACGCGGGTGGTCAGTCGGTGGCCTCGGTCGCCTACGGCTTCGACCTCAACGGCCACCTCACCAGCAAGAACACGACCGGCACCGCCGGGGCCGGCAACAACACCTACGGCTACGACAAGGCCGGCCGGCTGATCTCCTGGACCAGCCCGGCCGGGACCGTCACGTACGCCTGGGACGCCAGCGGCAACCGGGTTCGGGCCGGGTCCAAGTCCGCGACCTTCGACGAACGCAACCGACTGCTCGCCGACGGCGACTACACCTACGCGTACACCCCGCGCGGCACCCTGCGGACCCGCACCAGCTCCGGTCTGGCCGAACAGTTCTCCTTCGACGCCTTCGACCGGCTCACCGGGGCGCAGGACCAGACCTACACCTACGACGGCCTGGACCGGGTGGCGTCTCGCACCGGGAACTCGTTCGTCTACGCCGGTCTGGGCGACGAGGTGGTGCACGACGGGTTCGAGTACTACGGCCGCGGCCCGAGCGACGAGTTACTTGCCACCGCCCAGGGCGCCGACAAGCGGCTGTCGCTGACCGACGCCCACGGCGACGTGGTGGCGGCCATCAACCCGGCCGACACCCAACTGTCCACCCTGAACGACTCCACGGCGTACGACCCGTTCGGCAAGAAGGTGACCAGCACCGGCAGCACAGGCCGGCTGGGCTTCCAGGGGGACTGGACCGACCCGGCCACCGGGCAGGTCGACATGGGCGCTCGCTGGTACCAGCCCGGCACGGGCACGTTCACCTCGCGGGACAGCCTCGACTACACCACCGGCGACTCGATCCTGGCCAACCGCTACACCTACGGTGCTGGCGCCCCGCTGGACTTCGACGACCCGGACGGGCACCTGCCGCGCTGGATGAAGCGCGCTGGGAACTTCGTGAAGAATGTCGCCTCCAGTGCCGTCAGCACCGTCTCCGGCTGGGGCGTGGCGGCGTGGAACACGACCAAGAGTTGGGCCGCCGCTACCTGGAACTTCGCCAAGTCCGCCGTCAGGGTGGTGGGGAATGTCCTCTCCAGCGCCGCGAACCTGGTCATCAACAAGGCGAAGGGCGCCATCAATTACGTCGGCAACGCGCTGAAATCCGCCGGTGATCAGATGGGCCGCGCCAAGGACTGGGCGAAGCAACAGGCGAGGGTGGTAGCCCAACAGATCTATCAGGCCAAGGTCGCGGTGACCGCCGCCGCGAAGAGCGCCATCAAGAAGGCCGTCCAGTTCACCAAGCTGCCGGTGGTCCAGGCCCTCACCAAGCCATTGCTGAAACTGAAGGAGGTGGTGTCGACCGGGTTCAAGGCGCCGGCAAGCGTCGTAGCGCTGGTCACCACGGCCATCAAGGACCCGAAGAAGTTCCAAGAAAACCTGCTCTTGGCGGCGACGCAGCGGCTGGCACCGTTGGTCGAGACTGCCGACAAGATCTGGGACAAGACGACCCAGTTCGTTGACGAACACTCCGCTGAGATCGTCGGATTCGCCGTGGGTGCGGTCGTCGGTCTGGGCTGCGGCGTGGCCATCGGCTGGACCGGTGTCGGCGCGGTGGCCTGCGGGGCGCTAGCCGGGGCGGTCGGCTCTGCGGTAACCGGCTACATGGACGGCAAGCGCGGCTGGGACCTCGCCGGGGCCACCGCCATGGGCGGCCTGTTCGGTGCCGGCGGAGGTGCGCTCGGCTCCATGGGCGGCCAGGCATTGGGTGCGGGCATTCGTGGGCTGGGTGGCGGGCTCCGGTCGGCCGGCAGCAAGGCGCTCAACGCGGGCATGGGCGAGGCCCGCAGCATTGGTCGAGGCCTGCTCGGCAAATGCCCCGGCAACAGTTTCACGGGCGAGACCCGGGTGCTGATGGCGGACGGTAGCCACAAGCGCATCGACCGAGTGCGGGTCGGGGACAGGGTGCTCGCGACCGACCCCACGACCGGGCGTACCGAGCAACGAGCGGTGACGGCGCTGATCGTGGGTGCCGGCAACAAAAAATTGGTTGAGATCACCGTCGGAACCGGTGGGACGCAGGAAGGCGCGACCGGGAAGGTTACCGCCACCGAGGGTCACCCGTTCTGGGTTGCGTCGATGGGCCGCTGGGTGACGGCAGGCCAATTGAAGGTCGGCTACGTATTTGAGACCGCTGACCATCGTCCCGCCTCCGTAGTTGCCGTCCGAAAGTGGATTGAGCGCCAGGTAGTCCACAACCTGACGATCGACGAAATTCACACATATCATGTGAACGCCGAGGGTGCCGATCTTCTCGTTCACAATTGCGATGACTTTATCGGCCCTCTGGACCATGTGGCTCTCGGAATGCGTGGCCGGCTTGGCGACTTCACCGATCAACTAGGCGCGCGCAATCTGTTGGGTGCGACAGATGCCAACTGGCGCAACGAAGTGATTGGCGCGATTGGTCGAACCTCGCGCGGGGAGGGGCAAATCTCCTTTATGCTCGACGGCCTGCCAGGAGCCAACGGAGGCGCCGCCAAGGTGCTAGCGAGGGCGCGGGCTACTCCAGAATCGCAACGACTGCACACCCAGTGGGAGTTGCTTCAGGTCGACGCCGCGGGGATTATGGACAAGGTTGACTTCTTCCGATTCAACCGGCGATTTGATGACTGGAGGAAAGTTGGCTAGGCAGCGGATTGTTCGAGGGGATCTGCCCTTACGGATTGAGGGGACAGTGCAGCCGTGGGCCATTGCGGTCAGCCACAGCCGGCTGCACCTACGAGGCCTCATAGGCGATCCCGAGGGTGACGAAAATCTTCAGGTCCTAGACGTGGTGTTCCATGATGTTTCGCGAATCTGCGTTTCGGACCTGTATCGCCAATTCGAGCTGCGGTTGGCAACTCCTGAGCAGAAGGCGGCCGAAGAGGAGCGCCTAGGCACACGGTGGCCACGCGCGTTAATGTATTTGCTCTCTAGCGAACGGACCGCCGATTACGTCGTGGCCGGCCGAGTCTATTGGGCTGAGTTTGATGTCTCGCCGACTGAACCTTCACCGTTGCTGCAGGAGCGAGAGGATGCCGGGGTTCCGGATCAGATTTTTTATGCCTGACGAATTACGCAGTAAAGGCCGCGTGGCCGAAGATGTCGTCTCATTCAATCCGAGATGAGGATGAAAGCTTTGATCCAACGAATCCGAGTGTTGTTGCTACCTCAGAAGACGCTCGCGGCGCTACTCGTTGCGGTGCTGTCTGTCGGACTGATCGCTGGTGCGCCGACAGCAGCCAGTGCGGACGCTGCCGGCAGGGGTGGTGACTACGTACCGATCGACAGCATCGCCCTGCTGGACACCCGTGACGGGACCGGCGGCACTACCGGCGTTCGGGGCGGCAAGTCCGTCACCACGTTCAACGCCGTCGGCGTCGGCGGTATCCCGGCCAGCGGGGTCAGCGCGTTGATGGTCGACGTGACGGCGATCTACCCCACCGCCAACACGTTCTTGTCGATCTACCCGGACCTGACGGACCGGGGCGCTTCGGCCATGAACGCCTCGATCGGTGAGGTCATCACCAACTCGGCGATGGTCAAGCCCGGTACGAACGGCAAGCTGGCGGTGCACAACGCGGGTGGCAACGTCCACATCAGAGTGGATGTGGTGGGCTACTTCACCACCGCCACCGGCACCGTCGGATCCGGCTTCGTGCCGGTGAACCACACCCGGGTGGTCGACAGCCGTGCGGGGCAGGGGATTGCCACCGGCACCCTGCCCACCAGTGGCATGCGTACCGCCAACATCTCCGGTGGCGGGCTGGTGCCCAGCACCGCGACGGCAGTCATGCTCGACGTCGTGGTGACCGGGTCCACCGGCAACGGTTGGATGACTGTGGGGTCGAGCGCGGTCGCGGAGACCGGCATCGACTACGTCAAGGGCAGCACCTCGATGGGCATGGTCGTCAAGCTCAACGGCAGCGGCGCTGTGACGTTGGACAACCGCGGCTCGGCCGTGCACGTCGCCATCACGGTCCAGGGTTACTGGACCGGTAGCCCGACCGCCGGCGCCGGCCTGCGGCCGCTGACGGCGACCACCCTGTACGACAGCCGTTTCCCCACCGGCGCCCAGCCGGTGCCCGCCAACGGCAGCGTTGACGTCGCCGTCGCCGGCACCCGCGGCCTGCCGACCCGCGGCATCGCCGCTGCCGTCCTCAACGTCCACGCGGTCAGCCCGACGGTCGCCGGGTTCCTCACCGTCACGCCGTTGGACGGCACCCCCAACACCGCCTCCACGGCCAACTTCCCGGCGCCGCACATCGCCCGGTCCAGCCTCGTGGTGACCAAGCTGGGCACCGAGGGCAAGGTCCGGATCAAGAACAGCAGCGGCGGTACGGTGCACATCGTCGTCGACCTGCAGGGCTGGTTCGCCGACCCGCTTCCGTTCCTGCCGACCGAGTCCTTCTCCCGTTCGACGGCGTTGCAGGGAGAGCCGAGCGACGGCAGCTCACTCGGGGTCATCGTCTACGCGCACACCGACAACACCGGTCAGGTGCGGGTCGTCCACCAGCAGAACCCGGACGATTTCAGCAGCGTCCAGCACATCCCCCAGTTCGGTGCGGAGGCGTTCACCGGGCAGCCCGCGTTGAACGTGCAGAGCGGCAGCAAGCAGGTGCAGATCAGCGCCCTGCACACCACCGGCACCGTGTGGACGGGTGCCCAGACGGCGGCGAACGCGGCGACCTGGGCGACGACCGGGAACCTGGGCGGCACCATGGTGGGCCGGCCCGCCACTGTCACCCTCGCCGACGGCACCAGCGTGATCTTCGCCGTGGACGTCGACGGTCGCCTGTGGCACTACCGCCAGACCGGGACGGGTGCGTCGTGGAAGAGCCTCGGTGACGTCGACCTTTCCGGCGGCGTCACTCTGGTGAAGGTTGACACCGGTGTTCGGCTGGTTGCCACCACCATGACCGGCACCATCACGACAGCGGTCTACTCCACCGACGGCACCCTCAGCGTTTGGGTCGACCTGGGCGGGAACGTGACCGGTGTGCCGGCCGCCTTCCTCAACCAGGGCTACCGCACCGGCGTGGTGGCCCGTGCCGCCGACGGTTCGCTGGTCATGAAGAAGCAGGAACTGGGCGGGGCCTGGCCGACCACCTGGCAGACGGTGGGCACGTTCACCGCGGCCGGGTCCCCGGCCGCGATCCTCGACCCGGCATTGGGCCGGATCGCTGTCGTCGCCCGCGGGCCCGACAACGAGATGTACCGGGTGTACGAGACCGAGCAGGGCTCGGGCACCTGGGGTGAGTGGCTGCGCCTGTACGAGAACCCGGGCGACCCGACCGCCGCCACCGCCGCCACCGATCCCACCATCGCGCCGATCCAGAACTCCGGCGGAACCGGCTTCGTGGTGGTTTACCGCAACCGGAACAACACCACCATCGCGCTGGACCGGCGGTTCGCCGCCCCCGGCGGGATGGCGGCAGCGAAGGTGAGTCCGTCGGCGGTCAGCTTCGCCGCGCACCTGATCCCGACGCCGAAGGGCTGAACCTCGGCACCACCAGCCCTGGGGGCCGCCGTCCACGTGACGGAGGCCCCCAGGTCGCTGTTCACCGGTACCTAGACTGGGCCGATGAGCGTTGGCACCGACGGCCGGGGGATGGCCGATCTGGCGGCCCTGCTGGCCGACGGCACCCGCGCCGGGATGTGCCTGGCGCTGCTCGACGGGCGTGCGTGGACCGCCGGTGAGCTGGCCCGGCGCGCCGGTGTCGCCCCGTCGACGGCCAGCGACCACCTCACCCGACTCGTCCGCGGTGGCCTGCTCGTCGAGGAACGGCAGGGCCGGCACCGCTACCTGCGGCTGGCCGGGCCGTCGGTGGCTCAGCTGATCGAGGACCTGGCCGGGCACGCCCCGGCCACGCCCACCCCGACCGGGTCGCTGCGCGCGACGACCGCCACCGCCTCCCTGGCGTACGCCAGGACCTGCTACGACCACCTCGCCGGGCGGCTGGGCGTGCTGATGTACGACGCACTGCTGGCCGAGCGGCGGCTCGACCGGTCCAGCGGGTTGGCGCTCACACCCGACGGGTGGGCCTGGGCGGCCGGGTTGGGCGTACCCGTGGACGTGCTGCGCGCCGCCCGCCGCCCGGTGGTCCGCGACTGCCTGGACTGGACCGAACGCCGCCCGCACCTGGCCGGAGCGCTCGGCGCGGCGCTCTGCCGCCGCTTCACGGACCTGGGCTGGATCAACCAGGGGATCGGCCGCGCCGTCCGTCTCACTCCCACCGGCCGACAGGGCCTGGCCGCAGCCCTGGCCATCCCCGACCACACCCTCGACCCGCCGGCAGCCCCGCCGCCCACGAGCGGCCGCGCCTGACGGGCGACCCCAGGTGACCGCGCCGGGATCCTTCGGTGTGGGCCGAACGATTCGCGCCCTACGGTCGGGCGGTGACTGAAAACTGGCCACACATTGCGCCCGCCCCGGGAACACCGGCGTGTGGGCCACCCTCCTTCGAACCGGAACGCGGGTGGTGGGTGACCCGGCACGCCGACGTGCGGGCGGCGCTGACCGACCCGGCGTTCCAGGTGCCGGCCGTCGACACCGGTCCGCCCGGCACCCTCGCCTGGCTGCGCGCCACTGTCAGCCGGTTCAGCCCACCACGACGGCACGCCGACCGTCGGGCGGTCGCAGTGACCGCGCTGGCCCCGCTGAACCCGGACGACCTGCGCCACGACGCGGCGCGGCTGACCCGGGCCGTTCTCGACCGCATCGGCGACCGCGTCGACGTGATGCGGGAACTGGCCCGGCCGGTGCCGCTGCGGGTGTTGGCCGATCGCCTCGGTTTCGCTGATCCGGCAGCCGCCGGGACGGCGGTCGCGGTCGTCGCGACGGCGTACCACCCGGGGGTGGACCCGGCGTTGACCGCGCGGGCCGACCGGGCGGTGGCGGCGCTGCTGGCGCAAGCGCCGCAGGGTCCGCCGGAGGTACTGGCGAACCTGATCGGTCTGCTGGTCCAGGCGTGCGACGCGACCGCCGGCCTGATCGGTGCCGCCGCCCATCACCTGCTGCCCCCGGCCGTCCCGCGAACGGCGTCCACGGCCCGGACCGCCGACCTGCTGGCCGAGGTGCTGCGCCTCGACCCGCCGGTCCGGGCCACCCGACGGGTCACCGTCGACGGGGTACGGCTGGGCGGGCGGGAACTGCCGGCGGGCAGCCTTGTGCTGCTGCGCTTCGACGCGGCCAACCGTGACCCGCAGGCGTTCACCGAACCCGCGGCGTTCCAGCCCGGTCGGCCCGGAGCCGAGCTGCTGACCTTCGGGACGGGGGAGCGGGGTTGCCCCGGCGACCGGCACGCCCTGGCGCTGGCCACCGGGGTCCTCGACGTGCTGCGGGAACGCTTGAGCGTCCGATGATCGACCGTCGTGCCGCGTTCCACGCCCTGCACCGCGCCGGGCGTCCCCTGCTGTTGCCCAACGCGTGGGACCACGCCTCGGCGGCGGCGCTCGCCGCGCGTGGACATCCGGCCATCGGCACCACCAGCCTCGGGGTCGCCGCGACCGCCGGCCTTCCCGACGGCGCTGCGGCCACCGCGACGGAGACTCTCGCCCTGGCCCGCCGGCTGGCCCGGCTGCCGGTGCTGCTCACCGTGGACGTGGAGGCCGGGTTCAGCGACGACCCGGCGGAGGTCGCCGAGTACGTGGCGGAGTTGGCCGGACTCGGCGTGGTAGGCATCAACCTGGAGGACGGGCGCGCCGACGGCACCCTCGCCGACACCGAGGTCGCCGCTGCCAAGGTCGCGGCGGTGAAGGCGGCGGTGCCGGAGCTGTTCGTCAACGCCCGCACCGACACCTGGTGGCTCGGGGTGGACGACCCACTGCCGCAGACCCTCGCTCGCGCTCGTGCCTACCGGGTGGCCGGTGCCGACGGGATCTTCGTGCCCGGGACTGTCGACCTGGCCACCCTGCGCGTCCTCACCGAGCAGATCGACGCTCCGGTGAACGCGCTGTACCAGCCGGGTGGGCCGGGGCTGACCGAGTTGGGCAGGGCCGGTGTCGCCCGGGTCAGCACCGGCTCGCTGCTGTTCCGGGCCGCGCTGGCCGCCGTGGTCGCCGCCGCCGACGGGGTGCGCGACGGCGGGCTCACCGCGCCGCGAGGGCTGCCGTCGTACGCCGAGGTGCAGGCCCTGGTGCCGGCGGACGGCGACTGACGGTCGTGGGCCGGGCGCTCGGCGGTGAGTGGCGGGCTGGGCTGGGCTCATGCTCTGCGGCCCGTCGGCGGGGCCGTGCTCGGGCTCGCGCGGGACGGCCCGGTGGGTGGTGGGTGGTGTGTTGGTCGGTGCCTTTGGAGCTGAATCGTTTGTGACATCACGGGCCCGCTCGCTCCGGGATCCGGGCTCGCGCTCGGGTGTGGTCTCCCCAGGCGGGCCGCCCCGGGAAAGGGGGCCGGCGGCGGTGGTTCGTTGGCGACATCAGCTCCAAAGCCCCCACAACCAAGGGGAACCTCCCGGGCGGGTGCGTCGTCCACGCTCCGTTCGGGGGGAGATAGGAGGAATGTTCGGTCCGTTCCGGTCCCGATGATTACGGTGTGTTTCAGGGCGAACCACCCAGTGCCGTGACCGGAGAGAGGGACCCGTCATGCGAGTGCCCAGCCGTAGCCCGGGACAGCAGCCCGGTTCGCCTCCGTCGCCCACCGCTCCGGCGCGCCGTCGACCCTCCGGCGCGACCCCCCGCCGCGTCCCCGCCCCCGCCCCCGACCTGCCCGCCTACCGGGCCGCCGTCGCCGAACTGCTGGTCGAGGTCGGCGCTCTGGCCGACGCGGCGAGCACCCGGGCCCGGCAGGTGCTCATCGACGAGCGGCTGCGGGAGCCTGCGCTCGCCGCCGTCCTCGACGCCACCCCGCAGGGGCTGATCGGCGCGCGCGAGACGCTGCTGCTGGAGATGGCCCGCTACCAACCGAACGCCCGCACCTCGGCGGCTGACCTCAGCGCACTGGTCCGGATCTACCTGCTCTCCCGCATCGACGTGCTGTGGTGGCAGGACGCGCCGACCTTCGTCACCGACGACCAGGTCAACGGCAGCGCCGATCTGGTCGACCTGGAGTGGCTGCGCCGCCGCGACCTGCTGCGCTTCCGCTACCAGGAGCAGCCCGCCTCCATGCTGGGCCGGGCCGCCCGCGGGCTGCGTCGCCGGCTGCGACCCGACGCCACCCCGCGCACCGCGGGGTTGCTGTTCCGCCGCGCCCGACGCGAGGTGGTGGCCCTGCTCAACGACATCGGACGGGAGTTCACCGCCATCGCGCCCCCGGCCACCCCGCCGCTCTGGGTGACCAGCCTGGTCCGCAGCGCCGAGCACCAGTACCGGCTGCGCCGCCTGGGCTACGCGGCGATGCTGCCCAGCGGGCACTGCCTCGGCTACTCGGCCGACGTCGAGCTGGCCTGGTTCGAGCGTTTCGGCGCCCGGGACGCCCTGGCTGAGCTGCTGCTGAGCCGGCAGGAGGCCGGTGAGCTGAACGTGATCGACGAGGGGCAGGCCTGGCACCTGTGTCTCGCGCCCACCGCCCGGCGTCGCCTACGCCGGGCGTACGAGGCCGAGATGGGGGTCTGAGCCGGTGTGCGGCATCGCGTTGAGCATCGGCCCCGAGGCCGACCCGGCGACGTTCCGGCGGATGCTCGCCGCCCTGGCCCCACGCGGCGAGGTCACCGAGACCCGCTCCGAGAGCGGGCTGCTCGCCGGCACCCGTCGGCTGCGGGTCGTCGACCGGGACCGGGCGGTGCAACCGTGGACGTCGACCGACGAGCGTTGGCTGCTCTGCTTCAACGGCGAGATCTTCAACTACCGGGAGTTGCGGGCACAGCTGACCCGCCTGGGACAGGCCTTCCGCACCGAGAGCGACACCGAGGTGCTGCTCGCCGCGTTCCAGCAGTGGGGCGAGGCGGCAGTGACCCGGCTGCGCGGTGAGTACGCCTTCGTGGTCGTCGAACGGGCCACCGGCCGGGCATATCTGGCCCGCGACCCGCTCGGCGTCAAGCCGCTGTACTGGTCCCGTCGGCCCGGCTGCCTGCACCTCGCCTCCGAGGTCAAGGCGCTCGTCGGGCACGGCGCCCCGATCGCCGAGGTGCCGCCCGGGCACCACGGCTGGGCGGAGGCGGACGGGCACGTGCGACTGGGCCCGTACGTCGACCTGCTCACCATCGGCGACGGCCTGCCGGTCATCGACGACCCGGACGAGGCCGCGCTGCTGGTCCGCGCCGCGCTCAGCGACGCGATCCGGATGCGGGTGGAGACCGACCTGACCGTCGGGGTGGTGCTCTCCGGTGGGCTGGACAGCTCGTTGACCCTGCGGCAGGTGCGGGACATCCACCCGGACTGCGTCGCGGTGACCGTCGGCGTGGCGGACAGCCCCGACGTGGCGTACGCGCGGCGGCTCGCCGCCGACCTCGACGTGCCGCACGTGGTGGTCGAGCTGCGACCGCGCGACATCCGGCTCGCCGACGTCCGGGAGGCCATTCGGATCTCCGAGCTGACCGAGTACGGCGACATCATCAACGCGGTCGTCTCGGTGCCGATCTTCCGGCGGCTCCGCGACCTGGGCATCAAGGTGGTGCTGACCGGCGACGGGTCCGACGAGCTGTTCGGCGGGTACCCGATGTACCACCAGGTCGCCCCGGCGGCGGCCCGCCGACTGTTCCTGCACCGGATCCGCAACCTGTGCCGTACCGAGTTGCAGCGGGTCGACCGGGCCGCCATGGCTCACGGCGTGGAGGCCCGGGTGCCGTTCCTCGACCTCAGCGTGGTGGAGCTGGCGATGCGGTTGCCGGTGGATCTGAAGCTGCGCCACGGGCAGGAGAAGTGGATCGTCCGGCGGGCGTTCGCCGACGTGCTGCCCGACTACATCCTCCGCCGTCCGAAGAACCCGATGTCGTACTCGACGGGGTTGCACGAGCGGGTCCGGCTCTACAAGCCGCTCTTCGCCCGGGTGCACCGCTCGTTCGGCTACGACCTGCAGGAGCCGGTCCGTCGGGACTTCGACACCGTGCTCAGCCGCTGCGGCAACGACCTGGACCGGGCCATCGCCGACGGGCTGAGCCGACCCGACTACACGGTCCTGGAGCACGCCCGCGACCTCGTCGGCGCGGCCAAGTGGAACGCCGCTCCGATGGTCCGCCGGCTGGTCGGCCCACGCCCGGCCCGCCACTGACGGGGGCGGTCAGCTCACCAGCAGCAGCGCACCGACCGCGGCGAGCGTGGCGGTGACCGCGAGCAGGGTGCTGGTCAGCACGAACCGGGTCAGCGGCACCGCCACCCCGGCCGCCCGGCAGCGCTCGAACCACAGCAGGGTGGCCAGTGACGCCCAGGGGGCGGCCAGCGGGCCGACGTTGGTGCCGATCAGCAGGGCCAGCAGGCGGGTGTGGTCACCGGTCGGCAGCACCGACTCACCGGCCAGGTAGGCGGGCAGGTTGTTCACAGCGTTGGCGAGCAGTGCTCCGGTGCCACCGGCGCGCAGGGCGCCCAGCGCGCCACCGTCGGTGCCGACCAGGTCGGCGACCAGGTCGTCCAGCCCGTGCCGGCCGAGGGTCTGCACCACCAGGAACAGGCCGGTGACGAAGAACAGCAGCCGCACCGGGACCAGCCCCGGGCGCAGCGTGGCGGGGGAGCGGACCACGAACCCGACCAGTACCAGCGCGAGCCCGACGGTGGAGGCGATCTCGATCTCCACGCCGGCGAGGATGCCGGCGACGAAGATCAGGCAACCCGCGAGCGCCGTACGGTGCAGCACCGGGTCGGCCGGCACGTGCCGGGTCGGCGGGACGAAACGCCCACCGAGGGGCCGGTCCCTCCGCCACCACCCGAACCAGAGCACTGCCATCGTGACCGCCACGGCGGCGAGCTGCGGCAACGCCATCCGAGCCGCGTACGCCAGGGGTGCCAGCCCGACCCGGTCGGCGGCGAGCAGGTTGGTCAGGTTGGACACCGGCAGCAGCAGGCTCGCGGTGTTCGCCAGCCAGACAGTGGTGACGGCGAGCGGGGCGGCGGGGATCCGCAGGTTCCGGGCCAGCGCGAGCAGCACCGGGGTGAGCAGCACGGCTGTGGTGTCGAGGTTGAGCACGAGGGTGGTCAGCGTGGCGAGAGCACCGCAGAGCAGGAACAGCACCGCCCAACTGCCCCGGGAGGCGATGGCCAGTCGGCTGGCCAGCACGTCGAAGACACCGGCCACGGCGGTCAGCTCGGCGAGCACGATGACGGTGCCGAGGAACAGCAGCAGCGGCAGGATCCGGTGCAGGGTGGCGGTGGTCTCCGCGCGGGGGAGCAGCCCGCTCAGCGCGCAGGCCGCCCCGACCACGGCGAGGACGGCCGCCACCAGGTCCAGCGGGTGGGGTCGCCAGCGCGTGGTCGGTTCGGGCGGGGCGGCAACTGTCACATCTGTTCACGTTGGCACAGCGTCTGGCCAGCCGGTTCGCAACCCCCGTCCTGGTGACGGGCCCCACCGTGCCCGCCCGAGAACGCAGGTGACGCCACCAGCCGCACCGGGCGGCGCAGGCGAGCAACCATCGATCGGCCCCATCGCGTCCTATTGATATGCGCAAGACCCTGCCGGCCGCCGCGACGGCCCTCCTGCTTGCCCTGACCTCCTGTGCCCCGTCGGAGCCGCCGGAGCCGTCGCGCGTCGGCCCGCGGCCGGCCACCCCGGCCGCCTCCCGCCAGGACCCGGAGCAGGTCGAGCGGACCATGGCCAGCCTGCGGCGGGTGGACGACCTGCCGCTGTACGAGATGACCTACGTCGGGGCGTACGACCCGACGGTGGGCACCGACGCGCCGCCACCCAGCCCGTTCGGGTGCTCGCTGTTCGTCGCCGCGGGCGACCCCGACCGGCCGGTGTTCGCCCGCAACTTCGACTGGGACGCCAACCCGGCGCTGGTGCTGCGGACCGACCCGCCGGACGGGTACGCGTCCCTCTCGCTTGTCGACATTTCCTACCTCGGGGTCGGTGCGGATCCGGCCGGTGACCGTCGGCTGCTCAACGCGCCGCTGTTGCCCTTCGACGGGATGAACGAGCGGGGCCTCGCGGTGGGGCTGGCCGCCGACGACGCGGCCACGGCTCGCCCCGTGCCGGGCAAGCCCACCGTCGGCTCGGTCCGGATCCTGCGGCTAGTGCTGGACCGGGCCGCCACCGTCGACGAGGCGATCGCCGTCTTCACCGGGCACAACCTCGACTTCGACGGCGGGCCGCCACTGCACTACCTGCTGGCCGACGCGACCGGAGCGTCAGCGGTGATCGAGTTCGTCGATGGTGAGCTGCGGGTGGAACGGGGCGCGGGCGGCTGGCAGGCGCTGACGAACGTGCCGGTCGTCGGGGTGCCCGAGCAGCGGCGGCGTGCGGACCGCCGGTACGGGCAGATCGCCGCCGCGCTGACCGACGCCGGCGGGGTGCTGGACGTCGCCGCGGCGCACCGGCTGCTCGCTGCCGTCCGTCAGGGGCACACCCGCTGGTCCGTTACGTACGGCCTGCGCAGCGGCGAGGTCCGGCTGGTCACCGTGACCGGTGCGGGCGAGCGGCGCTACCGACTGCCGATGAGCTGACGGGTCGGCTCTCCCGGACGTGGCCGGGCCCGGCCCCCGACGATCGGGGACCGGGCCCGGTGTGGCGCAGGGTGCCTACCAGCTCAGGTAGCTGGGCTGGGTCTGCACGTTGAGCTCCTGGTAGCGGGTCAGCTTGGCCGTCCAGGTACGCCAGTCGTTCAGCTCCAGGACGTCCAGGCCCTTCACCATGTCGTTCGAGTAGATGTGGCCGTTGTAGTAGTACGCGGACCAGGTGCCGCCGCCGACGAACGTGTCGGCCGAGAGCGGGCCGCGCTCCCAGAAGGCGATCTCCTTCGGGTTGGCCGAGTCGGTGAAGTCGAACACCGAGATGCCACCCTGGTACCACGCCTGGACCATGATGTCCTTGCCGAGCACCGGGATCAGCGAGCCGTTGTGCGCCACGCAGTTCTCGGTGTCGGCGTTCGCCCGGGGGATCTTGTAGTAGCTGCGGAAGCTCATCGTCCGGGCGTTGCCGCGGCCGGCGATGTCGTAGATGGCGTCCGCGCCGCGGTTCGGGCCGACGGTCTCGTTGCAGGTCGCCGCCCCGCCACCACCCAGCTCGTCGGTGAAGATCACCTTGGTGCCGGCGTTGTTGAAGGTGGCCGAGTGCCAGAACGCGAAGTTGACCTCGTCCCGGACCCGGTTGATGACCCGGGGGGCCTCGCGGTTCTTGATGTCGAGCAGGATGCCGTCACCCATGCAGGCGCCGGCGGCCAGGTCCTTCGACGGGTAGGCGGTGATGTCGTGGCAACCGGTGGTCGCCGAGCCGGTCTGGCTGCCGGGGAAGCCGCCGTCCGGGAAGAGGTTCGGCGTCGCGACCACTGCCGCGTCGGTCGGCTTCTTCACCGGCACCTTGATGATGGAGATGGAGTCGTGCGGCGGCTGGCAGTCCGGGAATTCGGCCCGCGGGCTGTACGACGAGACGTACAGGTAGATGGCCTTGCGGTCCTTGCCCGGCACCAGGGTGTGGGTGTGGGAGCCGCAGGCCGTCTCGACGGACTTGATGTAGCGCGGGTTGGCCTTGTCCTTGATGTCGAAGACCTTGATGCCCTCCCACGAGCCCTTCACGTCCGCTCCCTGCGTGGTGCTGTTGCAGGAGTCGTCGCTGCGCGACGAGTCGGTGGAGAGAAAGAGTAGGTCACCGTGGACGGAGATGTCGTTCTGCGACCCCGGGCAGAGCACCCGGGCCTTGACCGTCGGGGCGCTCGGCCGCGAGATGTCGTAGATGACGAAGCCGTTGTAGTTGCCGGCGAACGCGTACTTGCCCTGGAAGGCGATGTCGCTGTTCGTCGCGTCCAGTGGGGCGACCTTGGGCACGTTGGCGATCTGGCGCAGGTTGGGGCTGCTCACGATCTGGTCGACGCCGGGGATCGTGTTGGTGAGCGCGGGGGCCGGGGCCGCCTGCGGCACCGTCTGGGCGTTGCTCGCCGGGGCGACGAGGGCGCTGGCGACGAGGAGGCCGGTCGTGGCGAGCGCCACGACACGCAGTTGTCGTAACCGTGGCTTGTGGAATCTGATCATCGGCGGGGCCCTTCGCAAGGGGGAGACGATGGTTGACACGTTACCGTCCGACGAAGAACGTCGATGTGAGCTGGATCACATGAATGCGGGTTCTTCAATGGATAACATCGCGGTGACCTCGACTGCAGGGAGTGGCCCATGACCAACCGGCGCGCACGCATCCTGACGGTCGTCACACTGGCTCTCGTGTTGCCGCTGGTGGTGTTCATGGTGATCCGCCTCGACGGCGACACCGGTACGAGCGCACCGCAGCCGGTCTCCGCGCCCGCCACCTCCGCCGCGTCGCCGACTGCCAGCCCCGTCCCCACCGACCTGACCGTCATCGCGCCCGGCCGTCCGGGCGAGACGGCGGCCACCCGCCCGGCGCACGAGGTCCGCGACGCCGGTCCCGCCCCGCACAACTCGCTGGACGTCTGGTTCGTCCGGATGATGATCCCGCACCACGCGCAGGCCCTGGCGATGGCGGAGCTCGCCCCCGACCGGGCCGCCGACCCCGACGTCCGAGCCATCGCCGAGCGCATCCGGGCCAGCCAGGGGCCGGAGATGGGCATGATGCGCGGCTGGCTGCAGACCCGTGGCCTCCCGGCGGAGGTGCAGGGGCACGACCACGGCACCATGCGCGGCATGCAGACGCCGGAGGCGATGCGGCAACTCGCCGCGACCCGTGGCGCGGACTTCGACAGGCTTTTCGTCCGCATGATGACCGAGCACCACCAGGGCGCCATCGAGATGGCCACCAACCTGCTCACTGTCGGCTCCGACCTGACGCTCAACGAGTTCGCCAACTCCGTCGCCACCGAGCAGACCGTCGAGATCGACCGCATGCGCCAGGTCCTCGGCGGCTGACCCCGGGCGCGGGGCGCGAGGGCCGAGCGTCCCGGCACGTACGCTGGGTGACCGTGAGACGCACAGTGTTCGGTCGCCCGCTGCGCGGCGTCGCCTTCGACGTTGCCGTCGCCGCGCTGGTGGTCCTCGTCTCCCTGGCCGCCGCGGTGAACCAGCCGGGCGGTTGGGCGGCCACTGCGGTCGGCGTGGGGATGGCGGTGGCGTTGTTGTTCCGCCGTACCCACCCGAGCGCGGTGACGGTGGCCGTCGCGGCGCTCGCCCTGATCCAGGTGATCGCCCGCTGGGGCCCGCTCATCTACGACGTGGCCGTCCTGATCGCGCTCTACAGCGTGGTGAAGTACGGCCGGCGGTTGCGCGACGGCGTACTGGCCGGCGCGGTCGCGGCCGTCGGCGTGCTGCTGGCCGCCGCGCAGACCCCCAACGTCATCCAGTGGTGGGTGACCGCGCTGTGGTACGCGCTGGTCACCGGCGCGGTGTGGTTGGTCGCGCTGAACGTGCGGACCCGCCGGCTCTACGTGCTCAGCCTGGAGGAGCGGGCCACCACCCTGGAACGCGAGCGGGAGGCCGAGTCCCGGGCGGCGGTCGCCGAGGAGCGCACCCGGATCGCCCGCGAGCTGCACGACGTCGTCGCCCACAGCATGGCCGTGATGATCGTCCAGGCGGACGGGGCCCGGTTCATGCTCGACCGTGACCCCGCCCAGGCGCGCACCGCCGTGAAGGTGGTCGCGGACACCGGCCGGCAGGCGCTGGAGGAGATGCGCCGCCTGGTCGGCGTACTGCGCGACGCCGGCCCGGCCGGCTCGGACGGGGCCGACGGGCTGGCGGTGGCGGCCGACCCCGAGCACCGGCGCCTCGCGCTGGCCGAGCTGCCCGACCTGCTGGCCCGGTTCGACGACGCCGGTCTGCACGTCCGCAGCACCGTCACCGGTGTGCCACCGGCCCTGCCGCCGGGCCTGGAGCTGACCGTCTACCGGGTGGTGCAGGAGGCGCTGACCAACGCGCTCAAGCACGCCGGCGTCGGCGCCGGCGCCGAGGTCGTCCTGTCGCACACCGCCGAGGCCGTCGTGGTCCGGGTGGTCGACGACGGTCGCGGCCGCCCGCTGGTCAGCCCGGCGCCGTCCGGCGGTCACGGCCTGCTCGGCATGCGGGAGCGGGTGACGGTGTACGACGGCAGCCTCACCGCCGGCCCACAGCTGACCGGGGGCTGGCAGGTCGAGGTTCGGCTGCCGCTACCGTCAGAGCCGGCAACGGAGGTGATCGCGGCATGACGGTCCGGGTAGTGATCGTGGACGACCAGGCGCTGGTTCGCGCCGGCTTCCGGATGGTGCTGGAATCCCAGCCCGACCTGGAGGTCGTCGGGGAGGCGATCGACGGCGCGGACGCCCTGCGGGTGCTCGCCCGCACCGAGGCCGACGTGGTCGTGATGGACATTCGAATGCCCACCATGGACGGGGTGGAGGCGACCCGTCGACTCTGCGCCGAGCGGCCGGCGGGCGGGCCCCGGGTGCTGGTGCTGACCACCTTCGACACCGAGGCGGACGCGTTCGCGGCGCTCCAGGCCGGGGCGAGTGGATTCCTGCTCAAGAACGTTCCGCCGGAGGAGTTGCTGGCGGCGATCCGGGTGGTGGCCCAGGGCGACTCGGTGGTGGCTCCGTCGATCACCCGGCGCCTGCTGGACCGGTTCGCCGGTCAGCTCGGCGCCGCCCCGAGCGCCGACCCTCGACTCGCGCAGCTCACCGACCGGGAACGGGAGGTGCTGCTGCTGGTCGCCCAGGGGCTGTCCAACGCGGAGATCGCCGCCCGGGTGCACGTGGCCGAGGCGACGGTGAAGACCCACGTCGGGCGGATCCTGGCGAAGCTCCAGCTGCGCGACCGGGTCCAGGCGGTGGTCCTGGCGTACGAGAGCGGGCTGGTCACGCCCGGCGGATGACACCGCGTACGACCTGGGTCGTAGCGGCCGGCGGGCGTACCGCGTCCCGGGGCGCACGCAGGTCGAGCGCGCAGGTGGAGATCGACAGACCGGTGCCGGCCATAGCGTCGGAGGGGTCCGATCCGCCACCTGCACCGGGAGCCCCGCATGATCCGCCTGACCCTGCGTTCGCTGCGCGCCGAGGCGCTGCGCATGCTGCTCTCGGCGCTCGCCGTCGTGCTCGGCGTCGCGTTCGTCGCCGGCACGATGATCTTCGTCGACGGGATGCGTTCCGGGGCGTACGAGCGGGCCGGCACGTTTGACCGCCACACCGACCTGGGGGTCTACTCGGCCGGCCGAGAGGTGTTGCCCCCGGCACTGGTCGACCGGGTGCGGGCGGTCGACGGGGTGGCCGCCGCCTCCGGTGAGCTGACCAACACCGCAGGGATCGTCGGCGCCGACGGTCGTCCGGTCCTCGGCTTCACCATGCTCGTCGCCATCCCCACCGAGGACGCGCTGCGCTCGTACGACGTGGTGGCCGGCCGGTTGCCCGACCGGGCCGGAGAGGTGGTGCTCGACGCGCCGACGGCGGCCGAGCAGGGCTTTGGGCTCGGCACGGCCGTCCGGATCGGCGCCACCGGCGGGGCGGCCCGCCCGTACACACTGGTCGGCACCGTCGACGTGGCCGGCACCGCCCGCGACGTCGGCGGTCCGTTCGTCGGCCTGGTCGGGCCGGACGCCCTGGCCCTCACCGACGAGCGGGGCTACGGCCGGATCATGGTGGCGGCCCGACCGGGCGTCGACGTCGCGGCGCTGACCGAGCGGGTACGCGCCGTGTCCGGCGCCGAGGCCCCAGTGAAGAGTCGCCAGCAGATCCTCGACGAGGCCGTGGAGGACGCGGTCCGCAACGTGGACCAGTTCCGCATGCTGTTGTTGATCTTCGTGGGGGTCGCGATTGTGGTGGCCGGCTTCGTGATCGCCAACACCTTCGCGATCGTGCTGGCCCAGCGCACCCGACGGACCGCGCTGCTGCGCCTGATCGGCGCCACCCGGGGGCAGGTCTTCCGGTCCACACTGCTGGTGTCGGCCGTGCTGGGGCTGGTCGCCTCGGCGCTCGGGGTGCTGCTCGGGGTGGCCCTCGCCGCAGGGTTGCGGCTGCTGCTGTCCCGACTGGACGTGCCGGTCACCGGTGGGCTGACAGTTACCGGTTCGACAGTGCTCACCGGCCTGCTGCTGGGCACCGGGCTCACCGTGTGCGCCGCCCTGCTGCCGGCCTGGCGGGGGACGCGGATCGCCCCGGTGGCCGCGCTCACCGACGCCGCGGTGCAGCCCAGCCGGGGTGCTGGTCGGGTCCGGATGAGCGTCGGCGCGGTGGTCCTCGCTGTCGGTGTGGCCGCGCTGGCCGGTGCCGCCAGCGCCGGTCAGCTGCTGCTGGTGGCGGTCGGTGGGGTGCTCACCTTCTTCGGGATCGTGCTGTTCGGGCCGGTGCTCGTCCCGGCGCTGGCCCGGGTGTTCGGCTGGCCGGTACGCCGCGTGCTCGGCACCATCGGTGAGCTGGCGGTCAGCAACACGGTGCGCAACCCACGGCGGGTCGCCGCGACGGCCACCGCGCTGGTGATCGGTATCGGACTGGTTTCGGCGTTCATGGTCGGCGCACGCAGCACCAAGGACGGCATCGAGCGCAGCGTGGACGCCCAGATCGGAACGGACTTCGTGGTCAGCGGGATCGGTCAGGATCTGCCGGCTGCGCTCGTCGGTGAACTCGCCTCCCGCCCCGAGCTGGGTGTGGTGCACGAGCAGCGCAGCACTGTCGTCGACGACGTCGAGATCCGCGCGGCCCACCCGGCGCTGGTCGGCCGGACGCTGAGCGGGGTGCTGGCCGGCGACGCCGAGCGGGTCGGGCCGGGGCAGGTGCTGGTTCACAGCGAGTTGGCACGGGCCCGCGGCTGGCAGGTCGGCTCCCCGGTCACCGTCGGGGGCAGGTCGTTCCGGGTGGCCGCAGTGGTCACCGACGACACCCCCGGCCGCGACGTGCCCGCGGGCCACGTCATCGACCTGTCCGACCAGGACTTCGCCGCGCTCTTTCCCGCCCGCCGCGGCTACCTGGCCGAGATCGACCCCGCCGCCGGGGTGGGCCCCGAGCGCGCCCGCGACGCGATCACCACGGTGCTGGGCCGCTACCCGACGGTGAACCTGATGGACCAGGGCGCGTACAAGAAGATGCTCACCGGCACTGTGGACATGCTGCTCGCCTTCGTCACCGCGCTGCTCGGCCTGGCCGTGGTGATCGCCCTGGTCGGCGTGGCGAACACCCTGAGCCTGTCGGTGGTCGAAAGGACCAGGGAGAACGCGGTGCTGCGGGCGGTCGGGCTCACCCGAGGGCGGATGCGGGCGGTGCTCGCCGTCGAGGCGGTGCTGATGGCGCTGGTCGGCGCGGTGCTCGGGGTCGGGCTCGGCACCGGAGTCAGCGCGTCCACGATGGCCCTGCTGGACCGCCTCGGCGGTGACTTCCACGTGGTGCTGCCACTCGGTCAGCTCGGGCTGATCCTCGGCGTCGCGGTGCTGGCCGCCCTGCTCGCCTCGGTGCTGCCGGCCCGCCGGGCGCTGTCCCGCCCG
Source organism: Micromonospora sp. NPDC005324 (assembly GCF_040607155.1). Classification (NCBI taxonomy): domain Bacteria; kingdom Bacillati; phylum Actinomycetota; class Actinomycetes; order Micromonosporales; family Micromonosporaceae; genus Micromonospora; species Micromonospora sp. NPDC005324. Next base: position 40,915 of record NZ_JBEXGE010000015.1, read on the forward strand.
GTCGTGGAGGCGCTCGCCGACCAGTGACCCTGCCGGGTCACTCCCTGCTGGTAGACGGACATCCGCCGGCCGGTCCCGCCATCTTCCCCGGCGGCGGGACCGGCCAGCGGTGCCGGGTCTAGAGGCGCTCGACCATCGGGCCGACGCACCGGTTGCGGGTGTCGAAGACGTAGCGGGCGTGCTTGACCACGAGGTCGTAGTCGAAGGTGTCGTGGTCGGTGACCACCACCACCGCGTCGGCCGCGCGCACCTCCCGCTCGGTGAGCCCGACCACTGTGACCCCGGCGGGGATCTGGTGCGCCTCGGCGTACGGCTCGACGGCGTGCACCTCGGCACCGAGGGCCTGCAACCGGCGGGCCACGTCCACGGCGGGGGAGTCGCGCATGTCGCCGGTGTTCTTCTTGTACGCCAGACCGAGTAGCAGCAGTCGGGCGCCGCTGACGGCCCGGCCGTCCCGGTTCAGGCCCCCCATGATCCGCTGCGTGACGTGTTCGGGCATCTCGTGGTTGACGTCGTTGGCCAGCTCGATGAAGCGGAACTGGCGACCGAGACGGCGCTTGACCTGCCAGGACAGGTAGCACGGGTCGATCGGCAGGCAGTGCCCGCCGACGCCGGGGCCGGGCCGGAACGGCAGGAAGCCGAACGGCTTGGTCGAGGCGGCGTCGATCGCCTGCCAGACGTCGATGTCGAGGTGGTGCGAGAGCATGGTCAGCTCGTTGATCAGCGCGATGTTGACCTGGCGGAAGGTGTTCTCGATCAGCTTGGTCAGCTCGGCGACGCGGGTGGAGTCCACCGGCACGGTGCGTTCCACGAGGCGCTGGTAGAACTCGTCCACCCGGACCAGCGACGCCGGGTCCACACCGGAGACCACCTTCGGGGTGTTCTCCAGTCGCCAGGTCGGGTTGCCCGGGTCGATCCGCTCCGGGCTGTAGCCGAGGTGGAAGTCGCCGGGGCTGGTCAGCCCGCTGGCCGACTCCAACAGTGGGCGCAGCAGTTCCTCGGTGGTTCCCGGGTACGTGGTCGATTCCAGGATCACCGTGCAGCCCGGACGCACGTACGGGCCGATACCGATGCCGGCCTGCTCGACGAAGCTCAGGTCCGGGGTCCCGTCGCGCAGCGGGGTCGGCACCGTGATGACGCAGATGTCGAACCCGTCAGCGTCGGTGTACTCCGTGCTGGGGTGATAGCGGCCGCTGCCCAACGCTCGGCCGAGCCGGTCGGCCGGGATGTCCTCGACGAACGACTCGCCGGAGGCGAGACGCTTCACCCGGTCGGCGTCGACGTCGAGACCGACCACGTCAAGCCCCGCCTCGACGGCCCGCATGGCCAGCGGCAGTCCGACGTACCCCTGACCTATCACGACCAGCTTTTCAGCGCTCACCCAGGCTCCCGCAGCAGATGGTGGAAATGGCCTGCTGAGAGCCTAGAGGCGTCTTCGGCGCTGTAAGTCCGTTTTGGGGATATCGGTGCTGGTGGGACTGCCGGAGGTCGGCGACAGCGGTCGGCTCAACCGCCCGCCGGCACCTCCGGATCGACCGGCGCGGTGGAGGTGGGAGGTGGATCAGACGGCGGCGGGCCGGTCGTCGGCGGCGCACCCGTCGTGGGCGCCGCGCTGGTCGGCGGGGCCGTGGTGACGTCCACGGTTGGTGTCGGCGGGCCGACCGTCTGGCTGGGTTCCAGGCTCGGCGTGGCGGAGACCGAGGCCGACGGGGAGTTGCCGGGGGCGTTCGGCCGGTTCGGCCGGCCCGGCTCGACGCTGGTGATCTGGTCGTTCGCCGCGGGCGGGTTGACGGGGCCGCTCGGCGCGACCGTCGGCGAGGTGGTCGGCAGATTGACCGCCGGATCCTCGCTGGCGTGGCGCGTCGCGGCCAGTGCCGCGCCGAGCCCGACCAGCGCGACCAGCATGGCCGCCGCCGCGCCGACCAGCGGACCCCGCCGTCGCTGACGCCTGTTCGCCACCGCGGCGCCGGCCGGCACGTCCGTGCGGGTGCCCGGCCCGGCGTCACGCAGCGCTACCGGCCCGGCCATCGCCGTCGGCGGCTCTCCGCCCGTGACCGCCGTCCGAGCGGCCTCGGCCATCGCCGCTCCGCTGGTGAACCGCTCCAGCGGATCCTTGGCCAGGGCCCGCGACACCAGGGCGCGGACCGCCTCCGGAATGTCGTGCGACAGCTCCGGCGGCTCGTCGTCCAGGTGCCGCACGGCGACCTGGAGGGGATTGTCGCCGGTGAACGGCGGACTGCCGGTGAGGCAGCAGTAGGTGACAGCGCCCAGCGCGTAGATGTCGGTGGCACCGCTGACCGGGCGACCGGCGGCCTGCTCGGGAGCCATGTAGAGGGCGGTGCCCGGCACCGCGTTGGTGCTGGTGATGCTGGTGATGTCCGTGGAGCGGGCCACGCCGAAGTCCACCAGGACGACAGTGCCGTCCTCCTGCACCAGCAGGTTGCTGGGCTTCACGTCGCGGTGCACGATGCCGCCGCGATGGGCCGCGTTGAGCGCCGCGGCCGCCTGGGCCACGATCGACATCGTCTCGGCCACGTCGAGCCGCCCGGCCGCCTCGATCCGCTTGGACAACGGCTCGCCGGCGACGAACTCCATGACGAGGTAGTCCGCCCGCCCGCCGGTGGGGAGGTCGTCCGCGCCGCAGTCGAAGACCTGCACGATGCCGGGATGCCGCAGCGCCGCCATGATCCGAGCCTCGGCGCGGAACCGGGCGATGAAATCGGGATCGGAGACCAGCGCCGGCAGCAGAACCTTGACCGCGACCTGCCGGCCGAGGATCAGGTCGGAGGCACGCCAAACGTCGCCCATGCCGCCCGTGGCGACACGTTCGTCCAGGCGGTAGCGACCGCTGAGTACGACCTCCGATGACAACACGGCATTACCGTACCTAGGCTGGCGAGGGGCGGCGCGCCCTGGCAGGGCCGCCGGGCGGCCCGTAAAGACTGGCTGATCCGGCCTGACCTGTGTGGACGCTCAACCTCTGTGACGCTGCGAATGTATGGTGTCACAAAAAGCGAATATTTCCGTCGTACGGGTCGCCGATGGTGGCAAGAAACCGCCTTCAGACGTGGTTGGCGTATGCCGCGCACTGGCTGTTACCACGACGCGCCGCCGGGCCGGGTTGATAATTGTCACTCTTCCGTGACACGACGCCGACTTGTCGCATCGTGAGCCCCCTCCTAGCGTTAGGGCGGCTCGCGCCCTTCGACTACCTCGGCGGGCACCGCGCCGATCGACCACCCCGGCGTTGGCCCCGGACCCGCCGCCCCGACAATCATGGTCGCGGGCACAATCTCAAGCGGTGGAGGGCGGTGCGGTGCGGGTGCTGATCGGGCGGACGACTCGTGCCGCGTGGCGTGCGCCAGCCCGGTTGGTCGGGCCGACACGCCCCGAACGACGCGTGGGCCGCGCATGACCGCCGACCTGTCGAAGGTGGTGAGCGCCGCGCAGGCCGGAGACGAGGAGGCGTTCCGCTTCCTCTACCGCAGCCTCCAGCCCGGGCTGGAGGCTGCGGTATCTGACCGCGCTCGTCGGGGCCGACGCCGAGGACGTCGCCTCCGAGACCTGGCTCCAGATCTCCCGGGACCTGCCCGGCTTCACCGGGGGCGAGTTCCGCGCCTGGGCGGTCACCATCGCCCGTAACCGCGCGATGGACCACCTGCGTCGGATGCGCCGCCGCCCCTCGCTCCCGGTCCCGGTGCAGGCGCTCGTCGAGCTCGCCGGCGACGCGGACACCGCCGAGCGAGCCAGCGAGACGATCGGTACCGAGACCGCCCTCGCGCTGATCGCCACCCTCCCGCCCCGAGAGGCCGAAGCCGTCCTGCTGCGGGCCGTGATCGGGCTGGACGCGGGATCCGCCGGCCGGGTGCTGGGCCGCCGGGCCGGCGCTGTGCGGACCGCCGCTCACCGCGGCCTACGGCGGCTCGCGGTCCTGCTGGAGCGACAGACCCCGACCGAGTCGGTCGGGGTCGAGGGGGTGCCACCGCCGCGTGCGGGGAGCGGCCCCGCCCTGCGGGCATCACACGTCGAACCGGTGGACGGCTGACGTGAGGGGACTCCCGATGAACCCGTTCCGCCGGGCCGACCACGCCGACACCGAGCGGCTGCTCGACTCGGCCCACACCCTCGTGGACGCCACGCTGGACCACGGCCAGTCCGCCACGCCGCCCACGGAGGCGGACGCGACCTCACCTGAGGTGCACCTGAGCGCTCCGAACGTGCCCCCGGTCGAGCCGGTGGCCGCGGTGCTCGCCGCCGCCGCCGCCCCCGCCCGCCCGGGCGAGTTGGCCGGCGAGGACGCCGCGGTGGCCGCGTTCCGGGCCGCCCGCGCCAACCCGGCGGCGGCCGTGCCGCAGCGGCCACGCCGTCGCCGGGTGACCACCGGCGCGGTTGCCTGGATCGGCGCTGTGGCAGCTACCGCCACCGCGGGTGCCGCCTTCGCCGCGGTCACCCGGGACCGGGCGCCGGACCCCGTCGCACCGGCACCGTCGCGTCCGTCACCCTCGCCGCACCACGGCACACCCCGGTCGGCCGAGCCCGGTCGGTCGGTGGGCCCGGGCACCCCGTCGCCGGGCGCGCCGTCGCCCGGCGCGCCGCCGCCCGTCACCGCCACGCCGCCGGCCAGCCCTGCCACCGTCGGTCAGGTGCACGGCCTGTGCCGCGCGTGGCTGGCCAAGAAGCCCGAGCAGCGGGAGAAGGCGCTCCGTACGCCGGCCTTCCAGAAGCTGGTGACAGCCGCCGGCGGCCCCGCCGAGGTCGAGGCGTACTGCCAGCGGCTGGTGCCCGAGAAGAAGCCGTCCGAGCCGACGAAGGTCACGCCCTCCGAGCCGGCGAAGGGCAAGCCGTCCAAATCGGCGAAGGCGTCACCGTCATCCTCGCGACCGGGCCACCCCGCCGGCGGCTGACCGGTCCGCGGTTGAGCGGTTTGGTTCCGCCCTGCTCCGGAAATTCCTCTGTTAGACAGAGATTGGTGGCGCCGTGCACGCCCCCCGACGGTGTCGGTGGGCGGGTTTACGGTGGCACAGTGTGCCGGCCCCGGCACACGGGAGAGGGGGCCCGACCCTTGGTAACGTCATCCGACCTGGACCGCAGCGCCATCCTGCGCGAGTCCGCAGCCGCAGTTCGACACCTCGCCCGGATCTGCTTCAAGACCGGCCCACCCACCCACACCGGCGTCGAACTGGAATGGACCGTGCACGACGCCGCCGATCCCGTTCGCCCCGTCGACGCGACGCGGCTGCGGGAGGCGCTGGGGCGGCACAGCCCCGCCACGCTGGATGCCACCAGCCCAGCCGAGCCGCTGCGACACGGCGGCATGGTCACCCTGGAGCCGGGTGGCCAGTTGGAGATCTCCACCCCGCCCCGCCCCTCGGTCGCCGCGTTGATCCGCGCCACCGAAGCCGACATCGCCCAGGTCACCGACCTGCTGGCCGCCGCCGGGCTGATCCTCGGCCGCAGCGGCATCGACCCCCACCGACGGCCCCGCCCGGTGGTGGAAACCCCCCGCTACCGCGCGATGCGCGGAGCCTTCGACCGCCACGGCCCGGCCGGCCGCACGATGATGTACAGCACCGCCGGCCTGCAGATCTGCCTCGACGCCGGTGAGTCGGACCAGATCGCCGACCGCTGGGCCGCGGCCCACGCGGTCGGGCCCCCACTGCTCGCGGCGTTCGCCTCCGCCGCTCGACACGCCGGGCGGCGCACCGGTTGGGCCTCCGCCCGGATGGCCGCCTGGCTGGCCATCGACCCGGCCCGGACCCGCCCGGTCTGGTCGCCCGCCCAGGCCGGGGATGATCCGACCGACGCCTGGATCAGCTACGTTCTCGCCGCGCCGCTGCTCTGTCTGCGCCGGCACGGCGCCGACTGGGCCGCGCCGCCCGGGGTGACCTTCGCCGACTGGCTCGACGGCGCGCTGCCACAACCGCCCACCACCGATGACCTCGACTACCACGTCAGCACCCTCTTTCCGCCGGTGCGGCCGCGCGGCTACCTGGAGCTGCGCTACCTGGACGCCCAACCCGATCGCGACTGGCGGCTGCCACTGGCCGTGCTGACCGCTCTGTTCGACGATCCGGGCACCGTGCGCGAGGCGTACAGGATCGCCACGCCGGTGGCGCACCGCTGGTCGGCCGCCGCCCGGCGCGGCCTGGCCGACCCGCCCCTGGCCGCCGCCGCGGCGGCCCTGCTCGACCTGGCCCTGACCACGCTGCCCCGACTGGAGCTGCCGGCCAGCACCCACGACGAGATCCAGCGAGGGGTACGCCAGCGGCTGGCCGCCGCAGAGAGGAGAGACCAGTGAGCGCGAGGAGTGAGCCGGGGTTGCGAGCCTCGCAGTCGCGAACGGAAGGCGGCTCGGTGAGCGCGAGGAGTGAGCCGGGGTTGCGAGCCTCGCAGTCGCGAACGGAAGGCGGCTCGGTGAGCGCGAGGAGTGAGCCGGGGTTGCGAGCCTCT
>NZ_JBEXGE010000015.1:47463-47619 GCF_040607155.1 Micromonospora sp. NPDC005324
GCAGTCGCGAACGGAAGGCGGCTCGGTGAGCGCGAGGAGTGAGCCGGGGTTGCGAGCCCCGCAGTCGCGAACGGAAGGCGGCTCGGTGAGCGCGAGGAGTGAGCCGGGGTTGCGAGCCCCGCAGTCGCGAACGGAAGGCGGCTCGGTGAGCGCGAG
>NZ_JBEXGE010000015.1:47717-164613 GCF_040607155.1 Micromonospora sp. NPDC005324
AGGAGTGAGCCGGGGTTGCGAGCCTCGCAGGCGGGGCGGGTCGACGGGGAGCAGTTGCGCGACCGCATCGCCGTGGAGTTGGCGCGGGCCCGGGCCCGCACCGCGCTGCTGACCGAGGTGGTCGACGACGCGGACCTGACGCGCCAGCACTCACCGCTGATGTCGCCGCTGGTCTGGGACCTCGCCCATGTCGGTAACCAGGAGGAGCTCTGGTTGGTCCGGGATGTCGGGGGCCGCGAGCCGGTCCGGTGTGACATCGACGAGTTGTACGACGCGTTCAAGCAGCCGCGCCGGGACCGCCCGGCGCTGCCCCTGTTGCCGCCCGCGGAGGCGCGCGCCTACCTGGCGACCGTTCGGGACAAGGTGCACGACCTGCTCGACGCGGTGGCCTTCACCGAGCGGCCGCTGGTCGCCGACGGGTTCGCCTTCGGCATGATCGTGCAGCACGAGCAGCAGCACGACGAGACCATGCTCGCCACCCACCAGTTGCGCTCGGGGCCGGCGGTGTTGCACGCCCCGGCGCCGCCCGAGCCGTCGGTCCGGTTCGGCGCGGAGGTGCTGGTGCCGGCCGGCGAGTTCACCATGGGCACCGACACCGATCCGTGGGCGTTGGACAACGAACGTCCGGCGCACCGGGTCGACCTCCCGGCGTACGTCATCGACGCCGCCCCGGTGACCAACGGCCAGTACGCGGCCTTCATCGCCGACGGCGGCTACACCGATGAGCGCTGGTGGAGCCCGGCGGGCTGGGAGCACCGGGTTCGGGAGCAGCTCAGCGCGCCGATGCACTGGCGTCCGGACGGCGACGGTTGGTCGTACCGGCGCTTCGGTCAGTGGGCGCGGGTGCGTGCCGACGAACCGGTGGTGCACGTGTGCTGGTACGAGGCGCAGGCGTACGCGGCGTGGGCCGGCAAGCGGCTGCCGACCGAGGCGGAGTGGGAGAAGGCGGCCCGGTGGGATCCGACGACCGGGCGGTCGCGTCGGTACCCGTGGGGGGACGACGACCCGACCGAGGCGCACGCCAACCTCGACCAGCGCCATCTGCGGCCGGCGCCGGTGGGCGCGTACCCGGCCGGTGCCTCGCCGTTGGGTGTGCACCAGCTCATCGGCGACGTCTGGGAGTGGACCTCGACCGCGTTCGGCGGGCATCCGGGGTTCGCCGCGTTCCCCTACCGCGAATACTCGGAGGTCTTCTTCGGCGACGATCACCGGGTGCTGCGCGGTGGCTCGTTCGGCACCGACCGCTCTGCCTGCCGGGGCACCTTCCGTAACTGGGACTACCCGATCCGCCGGCAGATCTTCAGCGGTTTCCGCTGCGCCCGGGACGCGCGACCGGACGAGTCGTACCGGTGAGTCGCCGCACGACCGGCGGCCCGGCGGCGGGCCGGGGGCGCTGATGTGTCGCCACCTGGCCTACCTGGGGCCGCCGGTCACCCTTGCCGAGCTGTTGTTCGACCCTCCGCACTCGCTGGTGCGGCAGTCCTGGGCGCCCCGCGACATGCGCGGCGGCGGCACGATCAACGCCGACGGGTTCGGTGTCGGTTGGTACCCGGGCGAGGGTGAGCCGGTGCGGTACCGGCGGGCGCAGCCGATCTGGAGTGACCCGACCATCGCCCAACTGGCGGCGGTGACCCGCAGCGCGGCGGTGGTGGCGGCGGTGCGTTCGGCCACTGTCGGGATGGCGGTGCTCGACGGCGCGGCGGCGCCCTTCGCCGAGGGGCGGTGGCTGTTCAGCCACAACGGTCTGGTCCGCGGCTGGCCGGACACCGTGGTGCCGCTCGCCGCCGGTCTGCCGGTACGTGACCTGCTCACCCTGGACGCCACCACCGACTCGGCGCTGCTCTGGGCGCTGGTGCGGCATCGGTTGCGCGCTGGCGCCGACCCGGTCGAGGCGGTCGGGCGGACGGTGACCGACGTCGCCGCCGCCGCCCCCGGGTCGCGGCTCAACCTGCTGCTCTCCGACGGGCACCGGGTGGTGGCCAGCGTGGCGGGGCACGCGTTGTCGGTCCGCGAGACGCCGGGTTCGGTGCTGCTCGCCTCCGAGCCACACGACGACGATCCCGGGTGGCGCTCGGTGCCGGAGGGGCACCTCGTCGTCGCCACCGTGGGCGAGGTTCTGGTACGTCCACTGCCGGCCCCGGTGAGCCGCGCCGGGCAGGCACGCAACGGTTGATCGAACAGAGGAGCGAACCGATGACCGCGGAACCCCTGGAGATCTACCTCGAAGAGGGTGACCTGGAGCGTGGCCTGCGCGACGACGTCCGGGCGGGGCTGAGCGCCGGGCGGAAGTGGCTGCCGCCGAAGTGGTTCTACGACGCCCGGGGCAGCGAACTCTTCGAGGAGATCACCCGACTGCCCGAGTACTACCCGACCCGGGCCGAGCGGGCCGTCCTGGCCGCGCACGCACCCGACATCGCGGCGCTGACCGGGGCCAAGACGCTCATCGAGTTGGGCTCCGGTTCGTCGGAGAAGACCCGGCTGCTGTTGGACGCCTTCACCCGCCGGGGTGGGCTGGGCACGTTCGTCCCGCTCGACGTGTCGGTCAGTGCGCTGCGCGGGTCCACCGCCCAGATCGCTGCCGACTATCCCCGACTGCGGGTGCGGGGCATCGTGGGGGACTTCACCCGGCAACTGGACCGACTGCCCACCGGCGGCCGGCGGTTGGTGGTGTTCCTCGGCGGCACCATCGGCAACCTGTTGCCCGCCGAGCGGGCCGAGTTCCTGACGGCGATGCGCGCCGCGCTGGAGGTCGGCGACTGGTTGTTGCTCGGCACGGACCTGGTGAAGGACCCGTCGGTGATCGTGCCGGCCTACGACGACGCCGCCGGGGTCACCGCCGAGTTCAACCGCAACGTGCTGCACGTGATCAATCGGGAGTTGGGCGCCGATTTCGACCCGGCGGCGTTCGAGCACGTCGCCGTCTGGGATCCCGACCACGAGTGGATCGAGATGCGGTTGCGGGCGACCCGGCCGATGAGCGTGCGGGTGCTGGGGCTGACTGTCGATTTCGCGGCGGGGGAGGAGCTGCGTACCGAGGTCTCGGCGAAGTTCCACCGGGAGGGGATCGCCGCGGAGTTGGCCACGGCCGGCTTCGCCACCGCGGAGTTCTGGACCGACCCGGACGCGCTCTTCGGCGTGACGTTGGCGCGGGCCCGGTGAGAGCCTGTTCACCCGCCTCGGCCGGGCCGGGCGGTGATCCGATAGGCTGATCACGCGAAGGGGAGTAGCCCCCAATGTCGTGGTCGACATACTGGTGCGTTCCGCATCCGGCCACGCGGCCCCGGTTTTCCCGGGCGGGCGAGACCTTCGACTCAGGCTGTTGCAGCCGGGTCGAGGGCGCTCCTGTACCTCCTCCCGGCGTGAACGGGAAGGACGTCATGGAGGGATTTTTCGCCGCGCTGGTCGTCAGCTTCGGCGTCATCTTCGTCGCCGAGCTGGGGGACAAGTCCCAGCTGATGGCGCTGACCTTCGCCACGCGGTTCAAACCGATCCCGGTGCTGATCGGCATCACGGTCGCCACGGCGGTGGTGCACCTGGCGTCGGTCGCCATCGGCGTGGGTCTCGGGGCGGTGCTGCCGACCGAATGGATCTCCCTGGTGGCCGGTGTGGCGTTCCTCGGGTTCGGCGCGTGGACGCTCCGCGGGGACAAGCTCACCGAGGAGGAGAAGCGCAAGGCGGAGAAGACCAGCAAGACCGCGATCGTGGCGGTGTCGGTGGCATTCTTCCTCGCCGAGCTGGGCGACAAGACGATGCTCGCCACGATCACGCTCGCCACCAAGTACGGCTGGTTCGGCACCTGGCTCGGCTCCACGATCGGCATGGTGGCCGCGGACGCGTTGGCCATCCTGGTCGGCCGGATGCTCGGTCGGCGGCTGCCGGAGAGGACCATCAAGTACGGCGCCGCGATCCTCTTCGCCATCTCCGGTCTCTGGCTGATCCTGGAAGCGGTGAATGAGCTGACCTGAGCGCCGACTAGCCGCCCGGAGGGCGGGTAACGGCCCGGGGTGGAGCCCGCCGAGTTGTTGCGCCAGGGCGACCAGGTGCTGGTTGCCGTGGTGGAGGTGGCCGGCGCGCTGGTGATCTTTGTTGGCGCGGTGTGGGCGGCGGTGCGGTTCGTGGTCGAGGGGCTGCGATACCGCACCGCCGCCCGTTTCACGCCGATCCGGCTCTCGCTGGGCCGCTTTCTGACCCTCGGCCTGGAATTCCAGCTGGCGGCCGACGTGCTGCGCACTGCGGTGTCCCCGTCGTTCACGCAGATCGGCCAACTGGCTGCCATCGCGACGATTCGAACGGCGTTGAACTACTTCCTGGGCCGCGAGATCCGTCAGGAGCAGAGTCAGGTGGCCGAGGGGGAGCGCCGACCGTGACGGGTGCCCTGGTCACGGCGGTCACCGCCCTGGCGCTGGTCGCCGGGGTGCTCACCACGCTCACCGCCGGGGCGCTGCGCAGCGGCGTCCGGGTACTGCTGGACCTGCTCACCGCGGCCGGCCTGCTCCGGCTCGCCGGCGAGCCGGGTTGGAACGGCCTGGCCGGCGCGGTGGCGATCATCGCCCTGCGTCAGCTGCTCGGGGCGGCGCTCAGCCGCCCACCACCATGGTCCGGCCGACAATCCCCGGCGCGCTGCGCCGAGGACGATCACCACCTACCGTTGGCCTCGACAGGTGAAACGGGAAAAGCGGGAGGATGACCACATGAGCCGGCACGACGAACCGAACGAGTACGGCTTTGCCGGCGATGGCACCGCTCCTGAGCCGCCGCCCGGCGGGAAGCCCGACGAGCAGGATCGCGTCGAGGCGGTGGCGGTGCCGGGCGACGACCTCACCGCGCCGGCGGCCGAGGCGCTGGTCGAGGAGACCGAGGACCTGCCGCCCGCCGACCGTCGGCACTGAGCGCGAGCCCGCGCGGTTGGTGCGGCGGCACGGCACGACCGCGCACGGCGCGCGCGCCCCTCGCCGCGCCGCCCCTCGCCGCGCCGCGCCGCGCCGGCGCGTTCAGCGGGCGTCGGGGTGCTGGTAGACGTCGGGTACGCCGTCCCCGTCGGCGTCCAGCCGCTCCCGCTCCGCCACGCTTCGGTACGCCGCGTTGCGGCGGCTGAGCACTGTGGCGGCCAGCCCGGCGGAGATCACCGAGCCGACCAGCACTGCCGCCTTGACCCGGTTGTCGGCGGTGCTGCCCGCACCGAACGCCAGGTCGCCGATGAGCAGCGAGACGGTGAACCCGACGCCGGCCAGCAGGGCGATCCCGAGCAGGTCGGCCCAGGTGATGTCCTCGTCCAGCTCGGCGCGGGTGAACCGGGCCAGCAGGTACGTCGAGCCGAAGATGCCGATGCTCTTGCCGAACACCAGACCGGCGACGATGGCGATCACCATCGGGTCGCCCAGCAGGGCGCCCAGGTCGGTGCCGCGCAGCGTGACCCCGGCGGCGAAGAGGGCGAAGATCGGCACCGCGAAGCCGGCTGACACCGGCCGCCAGCGATGCTCCAGGCGGGCGGCGAGCCCGGCCTCGCCCGCCTCCGCGTCGGCGGTGGCCGGCTGGTCGCCGCCCACCTGTCGGCGGGCGAGCACCGGGACCGTGAAGCCGAGCAGGACACCGGCCACCGTGGCGTGCACACCCGAGGCGTGCATCAGTGTCCAGGCGGCGATCGCGAGGGGGATCAGCGCCCACCACCAGGTACGCCCTCGCTGCACCAGCACCGCGAAGAGCGCGATCGGCGCCAACGCGGCCAGCAGCGGAACGGGATGGAAGTCGGCGGTGTAGAAGATCGCGATGATGGTGATCGCGAAAAGGTCGTCGACCACCGCGAGGGTGAGCAGGAATGCGCGTAGGCCCTGGGGTAGATGTGAGCTGACCACCGCGAGCACGGCGAGCGCGAAAGCGATGTCGGTGGCGGTCGGAATGGCCCACCCGCGCAGGCCCTCCCCGCCCCCGCCCAGTACCACCGCCACGTAGATCAGCGCCGGCAGCAGCATCCCGCCGAGCGCGGCCGCCATCGGCAGCGCGGCCCGCCGCGGGTCGCGGAGGTCACCGGCGACGAACTCCCGTTTGAGCTCCAGGCCCACCACGAAGAAGAAGATGGCCAGCAGGCCGTCGGCCGCCCAGGTGGCCAGGTTCAGGTCGAGGTGCCAGGGCGCGCCGGGCCAGGGCACCACGTCGCCGAGCCGGGTGTACGAGTCGGACCACGGCGAGTTGGCCCAGATCAGCGCGATCAGAGCGCCGGACAGCAGCAGCGCGCCACCGACGGTCTCGGTGCGCAGCACGTCGGCCAGGTGCCGGGCCTGCGGCCAGGACGATCGGGAGAACAGCCGGATCTTCGGCGGACGCGGGCCGGGCGGTGGGGTGGGGGAGGTCAACTTCGGGTTCACCTACAGGAGTCGGGACGGCAGGAATCCACTCGCCGACCAGACTTCCCGGCACACCGCTGTCGACCCTATCCGGCGGCGCGGTCGGCGGCGACCGCTGGGCCGATCAGACGGCGTCCGACCGCCGTGGACTTTTTCTCCGTTGTCGCCGCTGCCGAATGGCTGTTTGTCGGGTTGGTCATGCGGGTGCACATCTCGCCACCGGAAAATAGGTAACTCCGGACATAAGCCGTATGAGCCGCTTTAATGGTTTCACGAGTTTAGAGACGACCTTGGGGGTTTTCGTGAAGTTCTTTGCCGTAACCGGACCGGCACGGGGGCGCTCCTGATGGACCTGCTCCGCCAATTGCGCCACGTGCGTCGGCACTGGTGGGTCGCGCTGGTCACGGTCATGGTGGCTCTCGGCGTCTCGGCGTTCCTGACCGTACGGGCGCAACCTCGGTACGTCGCCTCGGTGACCTTCTTCGTCACCACCCCCAGCACCGGCGTCACCGACGCCTACCAGGGCGGGCTCTTTCTTCAGCAGCGCGTCAAGTCGTACGCCGACCTGCTCAGCAGCGACCGGCTGGCGCAGAGCGTGGTGGCCGAAACTCCGGTTGGCCTCACCGCCGACGAGGTGCAGCGCCGGGTGAGCACCTCCACCGAGACCGGCACCGTCCTGCTGCGGGCGACGGTCACCGACACCGACCAGACCCGCGCGCTGCGGGTGACGGAGACCCTCGCCAAGAAGTTCGTCGAACTCGTCGAGAAGGTCGAGACGACGCCGGAGGGCAAGACGCCCATCAAGATTGAGATGGTCAGTGGCCCGCGGGTCAGCGCCAACCCCGTCTCCCCGCAGCCGGTCCGCAACCTCACCCTCGGTGGCCTGGTCGGCCTGATCCTCGGCGTCGGTCTGGCAATCCTGCGCGGCGTCGCCGACGTCCGACTGCGCGACGCCGCCGGCCTGCAACGCGCTACCGGCAGCCCGCTGCTCGGCGAGATTCCGTTCGAGGCCAACGCCCGCAGCGCCCCGCTGATCGTGGGCGACGCCGCGACCTCGGCGCGCGCCGAGGCGGTCCGCAAGCTGCGGACCAACCTGCGCTTCGTGGACGTCCACGAGCCGGCCCGGGTCATCGCGGTGACCAGCGCCCTTCAGGGCGAGGGCAAGACCACCCTCTCCTGCAACCTGGCCATCGCGTTGGCCGAGGCGGGCTGGCGGGTGCTGCTGGTCGACGCCGATCTGCGCCGCCCGAAGGTCGACGACTACCTGGGCCTGGACGCCGGCGTCGGCCTCACCGACGTGCTGGTCGGCGACGTGAAGGTGGGCGACGTCGTGCAGCGCTGGGGCGACAAGTCGCTGCTGGTGCTGCCCAGCGGTTCGGCCCCGCCGAACCCGAGCGAACTGCTCGGCTCCAAGGCCATGTCGGACCTGCTGCTGGCGCTGCGCGAGTCGGCGGACATCGTGATCATCGACACCGCGCCGCTGCTCGCGGTGACCGACGGCGTGGTGGTGGCAGTGCAGGCCGACGGCGCGCTGCTGGTGACCCAGCAGGGCCGTACCTCGCGGACCCAGGTCGCCGCGGCGGCCCGATCACTGCACTCGGTCTCGGTCCGGCTGCTCGGCTGTGTGCTGAACATGGCCAAGGTCGCCAAGGCCGAGGCGTACCAGTACGAGGCCTACCGCGTGGTCGCCTCGACGGCCGACGCGTCGGTGCCGGCCGACCGGGCCGCGTCCGGCCGGCACAGCGCGACCGCCGACGGGGTCAACGGCGTCCCCGACCACACCCAGGAACTCACCCGGCTGCCCCGATGAGCGTGGCGAGGGGTCGCAGCGACCGTTCGATCTCCTCGGCGCAGCGTCGGAAGTCGGCCGCGGTACCGCCGATGGGGTCCCGCAGGTCGTCCTCGTCCGGGGCGGCGGGTTGCAGCCGTCCCCGGGCCTGGGCGGCGGCGGCGATCGCCGCCCGCAACAGGTCGTCGGCCGAGTCGGCGGGCGGCTCGGCCGCCGCGGCCAGCCGGCCGAACTGGCGCAGCGTGAACGTCCGGTGCAGCGCTCCCGGCGCCAACGACGTGCAGACCGAGCGTTGGCGTCGGGTCGCGGTCAGCACGAGCGTCGCGTCGACCAGGTACTCGGGGCGCAACCCCCGGGTCCGGAACCCCGCCGGGTCCGCGCCGCTCTCGGTGGCGACCTCCAAGGCGTACGGGTGCATGGCCAGTCCATCGATCGCGTCGGTGCCGGCGCTGGCCACCTCGACGGGTCGGTCGGCCAGCAGCCGGCGGGCGAGGTACTCGGCCATCGGCGACCGGCACAGGTTGGCGTGGCAGACGAACAACACGCGATCAGCCATCGGTGCCCCTCTCATCGGTACGGACACGGGCGCTCGCACCGCGAGGGCGGTGCGTCGACGCCGGTGGCCGTGCGGGGAGGGGTTGTCGGCATCGTACGCGCGCCGCACGCCGGCCGGTCGTGGTGCCGCGCCGACCGCTGGCGATCCCTGCGGGACGGGGGCGTACCGATGAAGATCGGCATCCTGTCGTACCACTTTCCGCCCGAGCCGGCGTTCATCCCGGGGAGCCTCGCCGAGGAGTTGGCCGCGCGTGGGCACGAGGTACGGGTCCTCACCGGCTTTCCGGACTACCCCGGCGGGCACGTCTATCCCGGCTGGCGCCAGCGGTGGCACCACGAGACGCACAGCCAACGGCTGAGCGTCCGACGGGTGCCCCGGTACCCCGGGGGCGCCGCCTCCGTCGGCGGCCGGATGGCCAGCTACCTCTCCTTCGCCGGCAGCGCGGGGCTGGTCGCACGCCGGTTCCTCGGCGATGTGGACGCGCTCTACGTCTTCCAACTACCGGCGACGACGTTCGCCGCCGCCGGGGTGCTCCGGCTGCTCGGGCGGGTGCCGGCGGTGCTGCACGTGCAGGACGTCTGGGCCCGCGACGGCGCGGACGAGGGGGGTGAGGGGCGCTGGGCGGCGCGGATGGGCAGCACGATGACCCGGATCTACCGGACCGCGGCGCGAATCGCTGTCGCCGCGCCGTCGATGCGGGACCTGGTGGTCGCCGCCGGCGCTGACCCGGCCCGGGTTCGGCTGGTGCTGAACTGGACCGACGAGCGGATCTTCTACCCGGCGACACCCGGCGCGGCAGCCCGCCAGCTGGTCCGTCGCGACGGACGGTGCGTGGTGATGCACGCCGGGACCATCGGGGCGCGGCAGGGGCTGGAGACCGCTGTCCGGGCGGCCGCGGCGCTGGACCGGACGATGGATCTGGTCCTGGTCGGCTCGGGCACGGCGGAGCGGCGGGTGCGGGGGCTCGCCGCCGAGTTGGGCGCGGCGAACGTCCGCTTCCTGGAGCGGCGGTCGCCGGTCGACATGCCCGAGTTGTACGCCGCCGCCGACTACCAGCTGGTCATGTCGCGCGACCTTCCGGAGCTGCGCGGCACGGTGCCCGGCAAGCTCCAGGCCGCGCTCTCCTGCGCCGCGCCGGTGATCGCGTCGGCCGGCGGGGACACTGCCGAGCTGGTCGAACGGGTTCGGGCCGGGCTGTCCTGCCCGCCCGAGGACTGGGCGGCGTTGGCCGACCGGTTCTGGTTGGCCGCCACCATTCCGCCGCCCACCCGCACCGAGATGGGCCGCCGGGGCCGGGCCGCGTACCTGCGCGAGATGTCGCTGCCCGCCGGCGTTGACCAGATCGAACGGCTGTTGCACGAGGCGGCCGGACGGGTCGCAGAGCCCACCACGGAACCACGAAGAAAACTCGCTTAAAGGACGACAGACGCGATAACGGTACGAACGCACTTGGAACGTGCTAAGAACGTCAGGGAATCGACCTTCTGTCCGATTCCGCGAACGGGAGTGTGGTGTGACGGTGAGCGAACGACCGCTCCGGCGGCGGAGCCGGTCCCGGCGTCGTCGGCGGGCCCGACTGCGACGGGCCCTCCTTGGCGCCCTGGTGGTCGGCTCGCTGCTGTTGGCGACCGCCGGGTGGATCGGCTTCCGCGGCTGGCAGGCGCGCACTCACCTGCTCAATGCCGCTGGCCTGGCCCGAGAGCTGAGCGCCCAGATCGTCGGTGGGGACACCGACCGTGCCCTGCGGACGCTCGCCGCCCTGCAGGAGCAGGCCGGCGCGGCACGGGCGGCAACTGCCGATCCGAGTTGGCAGCTCGGACGTCGTACGCCGATCGCCGGCGACGACCTCGACGCCGTCGCGCAGATCGCCGTCGCGATCGACGAACTGGCCCGACACGCGTTCCCGACCCTGCTTCGCACGGACCTGACCAGCCTCGTGCCGACCGGCGGCCGGGTGGACCTCGCCCGACTCGCCGCCGTCTCCACGCAGCTGACCGAGGTCCACGAGTCGGTGCAACGTACCCGGCAGAACCTGGCGGCGGTGCCAGCCGACAGCCTGGTCAGCCAGATTCGGCAGGCGCTGAGCGACCTGCGCGACGAGATCGACCGGCTGGCCAGCCTCACCACGGCCGCCGACCAGGGGGCCCGCCTCCTTCCGCCGCTGCTCGGCGCGAACGGCCCCCGCCGCTACCTGCTCGTCTCGCAGAACCTCGCCGAGTTGCGCGCCACCGGCGGCATGTTCGGCGCGTACGCGATGATCGAGGCGGAGAACGGCAAGGTGAAGATGGGCAAGCAGGGCAGCAGTGCCTCGCTCGGCCGATTCATCCCGGCGGTGAAGGTGCCCGCCGAGACCCGGACCCTCTGGACGGACCTGCCCGGCATCTATCCCGCCGACGTCAACCTGTCGCCGCACTTCCCGACCGCCGCGACGCTGTACCGCGAGATGTTCCGACGCAAGACCGGCACCACTGTCGACGGTGTGCTGGCCGTTGATCCGGTGGTGCTGTCCTACCTGCTCAAGGCGACAGGCCCGGTGCTGGTGCCCGGCGGTGTCCCGCTCGCCAGCGAAAAGGTCGTGCAGACCCTGCTCAACGACAGCTACCAGCGCCTCGACGTCAAACAGCAGGACGACTTCTTCGCGGCGTCGGCTGCCTCGGTGTTCGACGCCTTCTTCAAGAAGAATGTCAACCCACGGGTGTTGTTGTCCGCATTTGACCGTGCTATCACCGAACGACGGATATTGTTCTGGAGTGCCCGACCTGAGGAACAGCGGACATTCGGCGAGAGCCGGATGGCCGGGACGCTTCCGGAACAGGACACCGTGCCGACCGTCGGCGTGTTCCTCAACGACGGCAGCGGCGCGAAGCTCGGCTACTACCTGCGGCCGACGGCGAACCTCACGGTCGGCGAATGCCGGTCGGACGGCCGCCGTGAGCTCCGGCTGCGGGTGACCCTGCGCTCAACGGCGCCGAAGTCCGGACTTAGCGAATCCGTGCTCGGCCTCGGCCTGGCTGGCGATCCGTACACCGCCCGCACGTTGGTGTCGATCTTCAGCCCGGCTGGTGGAGCGGTGCTAGAGGCCCGGCTGGATGGGGCCGAGACGGCGCTTGGCAGCGGCACCGAACGCCGCCGTCAGGTGGCGACAGCCAGCGTCGATATTGGCCCCGGCGTCGAGCGGGCGCTGGAGGTCACCGTGCTGACGGCCAAGACCGGCGTCGGACAGGCCGAGCTGTGGCTGACCCCCACCGCCAGCCCCTGGACCACCCAAGTTCATTCCGCACCAAGCTGTGATCAGTAGGAGGGAACCAATCATGCGGCTATCCCGCATCATCATGGCGCTCACGGTCGGCCTGGCCGTGGTGGCCGTGCCGACGGCAGCGGGGGCGGCACAGCCGCAGCCGACGCCCAGCGCGACCACCGACCCGCCGCAACCGCCGCCGTACCCGCCGACCGCCGCATCGCTGACCGTCAACCGGCCGACGATCTTCCTCGGCGAGACGGTGGTGCTGACCGGTACCAACTTCGGCCCGAACGAGACCGTCGACATCAACGTGACTGTCACTCCGCAGGCCGCTCCGGCCGGCGGTGCGGCTCCGGCTCGCCGCAGCGACGGCACCACAGTGGCCATGGCTCCGGTGGCCTACCAGGCGAGCGCGCCCCTGAACTTCACGGCGTACACCAATGGTCAGGGCCGCTTCACCAAGAACTACAAGCCCTCGGTGACGGGTCTGCTGACCTTCACCGCCACGGGCCGGGAGTCCGGCCGTACCGCCACGACCGAGCTGCGGGTGCTGCACAAGAAGCAGCCGCTGCCCGTCACGGGTGACAGCCTCGGCACGCCCATGAAGCTCGGTGGCGGCCTGGTCGGCGCCGGAGCGGTGATGCTGCTGCTGACCCTGGCCTGGCGTCGCCGCCAGCGCTTCGGTGGTGCGGCGCACTAATCCACACCACCGGGCTGCGCCCGGATCGCACTGAAGCTGGCGCCCGTCGGAACACTCCGACGGGCGCCAGCCTGTTCACCCTCCGTGCGCGCCGACCCTGCGTCCGTCTTGCGGGGTTTGTACGATCAGCCAACTCGTGATCGACTCGGGTTTCATGATGTCGGGGGGTCGCAGCGTCCGGGAGGCCCCGACTTCCGTGAACCCGAGTGGATCAGCCCAGTCTGGGGTGGGTGGGGCCGTGTTGGCGGGGCAATCCGGGCGGTTTGTCCGCTGAGGCGTCGACTGGGTGGTGACCGGGCGCACCCTCGGGCTGGAATCATGGCGGGGTCGGGGTCGTTACATATCCTGACGATCGCAGTACCACCGACCCCCGGCCCGACCCGCGGGGGCTGGTCGCGCAGGTTCGAATGCCAGCCTCCACCCGGTCGTCACAGTCCCCACGAACGAACGACCGCCTGGCACCGCCTCGATGAGGGCGCCGGCTGGATGGGCCGCCCCCGGAATGACCTCGGCCCCCGGGTCGTTGCAGTCCCCGCGAACGACCGCCTGGCACCGCGACGATGAGGGTGCCGGTAGGTGGGCCGCCCCCGGAATGACTCCGGCCCCCGGGTCGTTACATCTGGACCCCGGCGCCACGAGCCCCCTGCTCGCCAGGCCGCCGACCCGACGCCCGACAGGCGTCACCCCGCAAAGACTTTCCCCTTGCATGTGCAGCGCCGGACGAGGTGCTCACACCCTGCCGCCGCCCCCCTCTTGGCGGTTCGGGTGTTCTACCCCCGAAGGAGCTACCCCTGATGAACACGATCTTCCGTAAGAGCATGCTGTCCGTTGCTGGTCTCGCGTTCGCCGGTGGTGTGTTCGCCGGCCCGATCGCCGCCCACGCCGCCACCCCGACCGACGGCAAGCCCGTCGCCGTGACCGTGCAGCAGTCGGCGGCGAAGCCGCAGGGCGACCAGTCCCACATCACCGTCAACGACGAGCAGGCCGCGAACGTGAAGGCGATCATCGCCGCGACGAAGAAGGCCGGCCTGCCCGAGCGGGCCGCGGTCATCTCGATCGCGACGAGCCTGCAGGAGTCCAAGCTGGAGAACCTCGGCCACCTCGGCGACATGAACGACCACGACTCGCTGGGCCTGTTCCAGCAGCGCCCGAGCTCGGGTTGGGGCACGCCGGAGCAGATCACGGACCCCGCCTACTCGACGACCGCGTTCCTGAAGGGCCTCAAGCAGGTTGACGGGTGGCAGGACATGCCGCTGACCGACGCGGCGCAGACGGTGCAGGTGTCGGCCTACCCGGACGCCTACGCCCAGTGGGAGCAGCAGGCCAACGACCTCGTCGCCCAGCACTGGAACAGCTGACCCCCCGCACCACCCGCACCTGAGCACCACCACACGACAAGCACCACCGCAGAACGGCAACACCAGAACCACAGCCGCTGGCCGGCACCCGCAACCCCGGGGTGCCGGCCAGCGGCATCTCCGTGTCACAAAACCCGTAGATCTTGGACACTTTCCGTTCGCGCAGAACGGAAAGTGTCCAAGATCTACGTGCATGGTCTGAGGTATCACCGGTTAGTCAGCCGGCCAGCCGATTCAAAGGACAGTCGCGGAACCCGCAAGGCAGGTCGCGGAGACAGCCGACCGACCCGCAAGCGCACGGCGCGCCCGCTCACCAACGAGCAGGGCAGGGCAGGTCGCCGCACCGACCCGCAGCGCACGGCCCGGACACCGCCCACCGACACGCGGGGCAGGGTGCCGACACCGCCCACCGACACGCGGGGGCAGGGTGCCGGCGCCGACCAGCGACGTGGCAGAGCACCTCGCGGACACGGGTCACGGACCCAGCCCGGGCGGGCTACTTCGTGTCGTGGATTAGCGGACGGTGACGGTGATCGTGTGCCAGCCGGTGGCGCCGTCCGGGACGACGTCCTGCGTACGTTCGGTCTGGGTCTCACCTGTCGCGTCAGTCGCGCGGACCTGGAGCCGGTGTTCGCCCGGTGTGGCGTCCCAGCGCCAGGACCATTGCACCCAGGTGTCTACCGACACGGTCGGGGCCAGCGCGGCTTCCTGCCACTGGCCGTCGTCGACGCGTACCTCGACTCGACGGATGCCCCGGTGTTGCGCCCAGGCCACTCCGGCGACGGTCACCGGTCCGGTGGTCAGCCGGTTACGCCCCCGGGGCGTGTCGATCCGCGACTGGGTCTTGATCGGCCCCTGGGGGGACCAGCCGCGCGGCACCCAGTACGCGTCGAAGTCGGCGAACCGGGTCAGCTCCAGTTCGGTCACCCACTTGCAGGCCGACACGTAGCCGTAGAGGCCCGGCACCACCACCCGGACCGGGAAGCCGTGTTCGACCGGCAGCGGCTCGCCGTTCATTCCGACGGCCAGCAGGGCGTCCCGTCCGTCGCGCAGCGCGGCGGTGGGGGTGCCGCAGGTCCAGCCGTCGACCGACCGGCCGACGACCTGG
Source organism: Micromonospora sp. NPDC005324 (assembly GCF_040607155.1). Classification (NCBI taxonomy): domain Bacteria; kingdom Bacillati; phylum Actinomycetota; class Actinomycetes; order Micromonosporales; family Micromonosporaceae; genus Micromonospora; species Micromonospora sp. NPDC005324. The sequence goes on from NZ_JBEXGE010000015.1 coordinate 62,811, forward strand.
TCGGCGTCGTCGTCCGGCTCGACCTCGTCCAGCAGTTCCCGCAGGGGTACGCCGAGCCACAGGGCATTGCCGATCAGGTCCCCGCCCACCTCGTTGGAGACGCAGGCCAGCGTGACGTACCGCTCGACCAGCGGTCGGGCCAGCAGATCCGCGTAGCTGTAGGTGCGCTCCCTGCCGACCCGTCCGTGGATCCGCAGTCGCCAGGTGTCCGGGTCGACCTGGGGCACCACCAGCGCCGTGTCGATCCGGTAGAACCCGAAGTTCGGGCTGACGTACGGCGCGAGCTGGGTCAACGAGAGGTCCGCGCCCGCCGGCACGGCCGGTGCGGGGGCGACCGGCGCGGGCAGGCGGATCGCCTCGCGGGCAGCGGACACGCCGCGCCGCCCCGCCAGCCACCGTCCACCGAGACCGGCCACCACGGCCGTGCCGAGCAGCACTCCGCTGCCGGTGAGGAACCGCCGCCGCGACTCCGGGTCCACTTCGGCAGGCCCGACCGGTTCGACAGCCGCCGTCGGCCCGGCGGGTGACACCGGCACCGGCCCGGCGGGAGACACCGGCACCGGACCAACCGGCGACCCCGGACCAACCGTCGACCCCGGACCAACCGGCGACCCCGGACCAGCGGACGACACCGGACCGGCCGGCGATACAGGACGAGCGGGCGGCGTGGGTGGTGACCAGGACCAGGGGTCCAGCTCAAGCGGTCCGCCGATGAACAGCCAGAGCACCAGGGCGCCGAGAGCGGCGCCGACCAGGGACGGCAGCGCGTCGGCGACGTCAGCGCCGGAGCGGGTCAACGCGGCAGCAACACCGATGGCGCCGAACGCGGCGATGCCGGCCAGGCCGAGTGCCAGCCGGCGGATCGCCAGTACGCCGAGGAGGGCGGCGAAGCCTCCCAGCAACACTGCCGTGCCGACCAGCAGCGCGATCTTGTCGGCGGTGCCGAAGAGGTCGATGGCGAGTTGCTTCAGCGACTCGGGGACGGCGTCGACGATGACCCCGCCGACCGCTACCAGGGGCGCCGACCGGGGGCCGGTCAACACCGCGACCGGTTCGGCGATCCCGATCGCGACGGCGGCGGCGGTGATTCCGGCCAGCGCGGCGTACCGCCGTGACGTGGTGCTCATCGGCCCAGTGTGCGCGATCATCTCGCCCGGTCGCCACAACGTCAGCGTTCGGTAATGACTGACCTACCAGCCGGAGAGAACGAGCCGGGGCGCGCCGCCGTACGGCGGTGCGCCCCGGAACGGGTGTCGCTACCGGATCAGAAGCCCGGGCCGTGCTGGTGACCGTGACCGTGGCCGTGCCCGCCGGCGGCGGCCGGGTCGGCCTGCTCCGGCTTCTCCACCACGAGGCTCTCCGTGGTGAGCAGCAGACCGGCGATCGAGGCGGCGTTGGTGACCGCGTTGCGGGTCACCTTCACCGGGTCGATGATGCCGGCCTTGACCAGGTCGACGTACTCACCCTTGGCGGCGTCGAGGCCGTTGCCCCACTTGAGGTCGGCGACCTTCTGCGTCACGACGTAGCCGTCGTGACCGGCGTTCTGGGCGATCCAGCGCAGCGGCTCGACGAGCGCCTTGCGCACGACCGAGACGCCGACCTTCTCGTCACCGGTGAAGCCCAGGTCGTCGTCGAGCACCGAGAGGATCTGCACCAGGGCGGCGCCGCCGCCGGGCACAGTGCCCTCCTCGACAGCAGCCTTGGTCGCCGCGATGGCGTCCTCGATGCGGTGCTTGCGCTCCTTCATCTCGACCTCGGTCGCCGCGCCAGCCTTGATGACGGCGATGCCACCGGAGAGCTTCGCCAGCCGCTCGGCCAGCTTCTCCCGGTCCCAGTCGGAGTCGGAGGCCTCGATCTCCTTGCGGATCTGGGACACCCGGTCGGTGACGTCGGCCTTCTGGCCGCCACCGTCGACGATCGTGGTGTTCTCCTTGTCGACCACGACGCGCCGGGCGGTGCCGAGCACCTCCAGGCCGACCTGGTCGAGCTTGTAGCCCAGCTCCGGGGCGACCAGCTCGGCGCCCGTGGAGATCGCGATGTCCTGGAGCATCGCCTTGCGCCGGTCACCGAAGCCCGGGGCCTTGACCGCGCAGACCTTGAGGGTCTTGCGCAGCGAGTTGACCACCAGGGTGGAGAGCGCCTGGCCGTCCACGTCCTCGGCGATGATCAGCAGGGGCTTGCTGTTCTGCAGGACCTTTTCCAGCAGCGGCAGCAGCTCCTCGATCGCCGAGATCTTCTGGGTGGTGACCAGGATGTACGCGTCCTCAAGGACGGACTCCTGACCCTCCAGGTCGGTGACGAAGTTCGGCGAGATGAAGCCCTTGTCGAACTGGAGACCCTCGGTCACGTCCAGCTCGGTGGTGAGCATCGAGCCCTCCTCGACGGTGATGACACCGTCGCGGCCGACCCGCTCCATCGCCTCGGCGATCAGGTCGCCGATCGTGGTGTCCTGCGCGGAGATCGTCGCCACGTTCGCGATCGACTCCTTGCTGGTGACCTCGGCGGCACGGCCGAGCAGCGCCTCGGAGACCTTGGCGGCCGCCGCGTCGATGCCCCGCTTGAGGCCGGCCGGGTTGGTCCCGGCGGTCACGTTGCGCAGACCCTCGCGAACCATCGCCTGGGCCAGCACGGTCGCGGTGGTGGTCCCGTCGCCGGCGACGTCGTTGGTCTTGGTCGCCACCTCCTTGACCAGCTGCGCGCCAAGGTTCTCGTACGGGTTGGTGAGCTCGATCTCCTTGGCGATGGTCACACCATCGTTGGTGATCGTGGGCGCACCGAATTTCTTGTCCAGGACGACGTTGCGCCCGCGCGGGCCGAGGGTGACCTTGACCACGTCCGCGAGGGCGTTGACACCGTGCTCCAGCAGGTGTCGGGCGTCGTCCGAGAAGCTCAGGATCTTCGCCATATATGTCCCTTCGAAGCGCCATTGCCCCGGCCCGGCGAGCCGGACCGGGGCAATGGAACTGATCGGTTGCTTACTTCTCGATGACCGCGAGGACGTCGCGGGCGGAGAGCACCAGGTACTCCTCGCCGGCGTACTTGACCTCGGTGCCGCCGTACTTCGAGTAGAGGACGGTGTCGCCGACCTGCACGTCAACCGGAACCCGGTTGCCGTTGTCGTCGATGCGCCCCGGGCCGACAGCGAGGACAGTGCCCTCCTGCGGCTTCTCCTTGGCGGTGTCGGGGATCACGATGCCCGACGCCGTGGTGGTCTCAGCCTCGTTCGCCTGGACCACGATGCGGTCCTCGAGCGGCTTGATCGCAACCTTGGTCGCGGTAGTCACGGGCATACCCTCCTGGGGCACTGGTTTCGTTGCTGGCCGGCGGGGCCGACCAGCGTCAATTGCCTCATGCCACCGGGCGGGGCCGTCGTCGCGGGTGCCGGTCCGCCTGGCGTGCGCACCCAGGTCGTGAGACCCGGAAGCTGGCACCCTCAGGGTGAGAGTGCTAATCGCAGGTTATTCCGTGGCTAGCACTCCGTCAAGGAGAGTGCCAGCGCGTCGCGCCCCGCCAGCCAGGATTTCCGGGTCGGCCGGGACAATGGACGTGTGGATCTCGATCAGCTGGCGGCGCTGCGTACCCCTGAGGGGTCGGCCGCGCTCACGGCGGCGGCCGACCTGGCCGGCGGTGATCCACTGGTCGCGGCGTCGGCGCTGCGTGCGACCGGGGTGCCGCCGACGTTGGCCGCTGCGGCCCTCACCCAGGCCGAGCTGCGCCACCGGGCGGTGGGCAAGTTCGGCCCGGCCGCCGCTGGGATGTTCCTCACCCGTCCCGGCCTGGAGCAGGCCACCCGCCGGGTGGTCGCCGACCGTCGGGCCGCCCGGCTGCACGCGGCCGGCGTGCGCACCCTGGCCGACCTCGGCTGTGGGCTCGGGGCCGACGCGCTGGCCGCCGCCCGTGCCGGCATCCGGGTGTACGGGGTGGAGGCCGACCCGGTGACCGCGGCGATGGCCGCCGCCAACGCCGAGGCGGCCGGCCTGGCCGAGCTGTTCACTGTCGAGTGCGGCGACGCGACAGGGTTCGACGTGTCAGGGGTCGACGGGGTCTTCTGCGATCCGGCCCGCCGCACCACCGGCACCGGGCGGCGGATCTTCGACCCGCGCGCCTACTCGCCACCGTGGGACTTCGTCACCGGGCTGGCCGAGCGGGTGCCGCGGACAGTGGTGAAGGTCGCGCCGGGCCTGGACCACGCGCTCATCCCGGCCGGCGCGGAGGCCGAGTGGGTCGGCGTGGACGGCGACCTGGTCGAGGCCGCGCTCTGGTGCGGCGAGCTTGCCGAGGTGCCCCGCCGCGCCACCCTCCACCGCCAGCGGGGTGTGGAGTCTCACCTCCACCAGCTCACCGGCTCGGGGGCCGCCGAGGCACCGGTCGGGCCGCCGCGCCGCTACCTGTACGACCCGGACCCGGCGGTGGTCCGTGCGCACCTCGTGGCGGAACTGGCCACCGAACTGGACGCCACCCTGGGCGATCCGAGCATCGCCTACCTCTACGCCGACCAGCCGACCCGCACCCCGTACGCGCGCTGCCTGGAGATCACCGACGTGCTGCCGTTCTCACTCAAGCGCCTGCGGGCGCTGCTGCGCGATCGGCGGGTGGGCCGGGTGGAGATCCTCAAGCGGGGTTCGGCGCTCACCCCGGAACAGCTCCGGCGTGACCTGCGGCTGGCTGGGGACGCGGCGGCGAGTCTGGTGCTCACCCGGGTCGACGGCGCACCGACGGTGCTGATCGGCCAGCCGGTCAACTAGCGTCGTCGTTACGTCGACTCCCCCGTGGAATACCCGGGGAGTAACAGTCGCGTTGCTGAATTGTTATCGCCCCCAACAAACTATGCACCTGCGCGGTCTTGTGGAGCCGGTGTGACGCGAAATACGTTGCCGGACACAACAAAACAACACCTCCCCCACCTCCGAAAGGACCCTGCACATGCGTAAGGGGATCCTCACCATCGCCGCCGTGGGCCTGCTCACGACCGGCGGCTTGACCGCCTGTGGCGACGACTCCGGCGACAAGGCCGCCTCCGCCAAGACTCCCAAGATCGGCGTGATCCTCCCGGACAGCAAGTCCTCGGCCCGCTGGGAAACGGCGGACCGTCGGTTCCTGGAGGAGGCGTTCAAGGCCGCCGGCGTCAAGTACGACATCCAGAACGCCCAGAACGACAAGAGCGCCTTCCAGACCATCGCCGACCAGATGATCACCGGCGGCGTGACCGCCCTGATGATCGTCAACCTGGACTCCGGCACCGGCAAGGCCGTGCTCGACAAGGCCAAGTCGCAGGGCGTCGCCACCATCGACTACGACCGGCTCACCCTCGGCGGCTCCGCCCAGTACTACGTCAGCTTCGACAACGAGACCGTCGGCAAGCTCCAGGGCGAGGGTCTGTCGAAGTGCCTGACCGAGAAGGGCGCCAAGAACCCCGTCGTGGCGTACCTGAACGGCTCCCCCACCGACAACAACGCCACCCTCTTCAAGGCCGGCTACGACTCGGTGCTCAAGCCGAAGTTCGACGCCAAGGAGTACGTCAAGGGCCCTGAGGACGCGGTGCCCGCGTGGGACAACGCGCAGGCCGCGACGATCTTCGAGCAGCAGCTCACCAAGGCCAACGGCAAGATCGACGGCGTGCTGGCCGCCAACGACGGTCTCGGCAACGCGGCCATCTCGATCCTGAAGAAGAACAAGCTCAACGGCAAGGTGCCGGTGACCGGGCAGGACGCCAGCACCGAGGGCCTGCAGAACATCCTCGCCGGTGACCAGTGCATGACCGTCTACAAGGCGGTCCGGGAAGAGGCGAAGGCCGCCTCCGACCTGGCCATCGCGCTCGCCAAGGGCGAGAAGAAGGACACCGGCCAGACGGTCAAGGACGGTGACCGGGACGTTCCCTCGGTGCTGCTCACCCCGAAGGCCATCTACAAGGAGAGCGTCAAGGACGTCATCGCCGACGGCTACGTGACCAAGGAAGAGGTCTGCACCGCGGCGTACACCAAGTTCTGCGCCGAAGCCGGCATCAGCTGACCGACGCCGCAGTACCCGCCGGAACGACCATCGCCGCCCGGCACGGGAGCACCCTCCCGTGCCGGGCGGCGCCCGCCGGACGGGCCCCGACCCTCCCTTAAGAAGGAGACCCCCGTGTCCGCGACCCCCCTGCTGGAACTCCGCGGGATCGACAAGAGCTTCGGTCCCGTCCAGGTGCTCCGCGACGTCGCCCTGACCGTCCACCCGGGCGAAGTGACCGCACTGGTCGGCGACAACGGCGCCGGCAAGTCGACCCTGGTGAAGTGCATCAGCGGCATCCACCCCACCGACGCCGGAGAGTTCCTGTTCAACGGTGGACCGGTGCACATCGGCAGCCCCCGCGACGCCGCCACGCTGGGCATCGAGGTCGTCTACCAGGACCTCGCGCTCTGCGACAACCTGGACATCGTGCAGAACATGTTCCTGGGCAGGGAGAAGCGCAGCGGCATCGTCCTCGACGAGCCGACAATGGAACAACTCGCCGCCGAAACGCTGGCAGGGCTCTCCATCCGCACCGTCACCTCACTGCGCCAGCACGTGTCCAGCCTCTCCGGCGGTCAACGCCAGACCGTTGCCATCGCCAAGGCGGTGCTGTGGAACAGCAAGCTCGTCATCCTGGACGAGCCGACCGCCGCGCTGGGCGTGGCACAGACCGCCCAGGTGCTCGAACTGGTCCGCCGCCTCGCCGACAACGGCCTGGCCGTGGTGCTCATCTCGCACAACATGAACGACGTCTTCGCCGTCTCCGACCGGATCGCCGCGCTGTACCTCGGCCAGATGGTCGCCCAGGTGAAGACCACCGACATCACCCACGCCCAGGTGGTCGAGCTGATCACCGCCGGGCGCTCGGGCGGGCTCGGCCTCGCCACCGACCCGGGCAGCAACGGCGACGGCCCGCAGGCGGCCGACTCGATCTCAGGAGGCGTCCGATGACCACCACCGCCGTGCGGAAGGACGGCCCCGCGGCCGTCACACCCCCGCCGACCGTCGGAGGCCACGTCCGCAACTACCTGAGTCGCGTACGCGGTGGCGACGTCGGCGCGCTGCCAGCCGTGCTCGGCCTGATCGTGCTCTGCACCGTCTTCGGGATCATGCGGCCGTCGTCGTTCCTGTCGGCCGGCAACTTCGCCAACCTCTTCACCCAGGGCGCGGCGGTCACGCTCATCGCGATGGGCCTGGTCTTCGTGCTGCTGCTCGGCGAGATCGACCTCTCCGCCGGCTTCGCCAGCGGCGTCTGCGCGGCGGTGCTGGCCAATGTGGTCACGGTGCTCGGCTACCCCTGGTGGGTCGCCGTGCTCGCCGCGGTCGCCACCGGTGTGGTCATCGGCACCACGCTCGGCATGCTCGTCGCGAAGATCGGCATTCCGTCCTTCGTGGTCACCCTCGCCGGCTTCCTCGCCTTCCAGGGCGTCGTGCTGCTGCTGGTCAAGGAGGGCACCAACATCGCCGTCCGCGACGACGTGCTGGTCGCCATCGCCAACCGCAACCTCGCCCCCACGCTGGGCTGGGCGCTGACCGCCCTCGCGGTCGTCGGCTACGGGGCGGTGCAACTGCTGCGCCACCGCACCCGGGTGGCCCGCGGCCTGATCACCGACCCGCTCGCGGTGGTGGCGCTGCGGATCGGCGGGCTCGCCGTCATCCTCGTCACCGCGGTGTACGTGCTCAACCTGGAGCGCAGCCGCAACGTCCTGATCAGCTCACTCAAGGGTGTGCCGATCGTGGTGCCGATCATCGCGGTGCTGCTGATCATCTGGACCTTCGTGCTTCAACGCACCAGCTACGGCCGGCACATCTACGCCGTGGGCGGCAACCGCGAAGCGGCCCGCCGGGCCGGCATCGGCGTCGACCGGATCCGGATCTCGGTCTTCGTGATCTGCTCGTCGATGGCCGCCATCGGTGGCATCGTGGCGGCCAGCCGGGCCAACTCGGTCGACCCGAACACCGGGGGCAGTAACGTACTGCTCTACGCGGTCGGTGCCGCGGTCATCGGCGGCACCAGCCTCTTCGGTGGCAAGGGCCGCGTCCTCGACGCCGTACTCGGCGGCGCGGTGGTCGCGGTCATCGAAAACGGAATGGGCCTGATGGGGTACGACGCGGGAGTCAAGTACGTGGTCACCGGCGCCGTGCTGCTACTCGCCGCCAGCGTCGACGCGCTCTCCCGCCGCCGCGCGGCAGCCACCGGCACCCGCTGACCGCGCGGGAGGTAGCACCAGCATGCGCCCAGGACCGAGCCAGGATGACGTCCGACGGCAGAACCTCGGGGCCCTGCTGCGACACGTGCACGTCCACGGGGCGACCACGCGTGCCGAACTGACCACCACGCTGGGCCTCAACCGCAGCACCATCGGCGCGCTCACCGCCGACCTGTCCGCAGTGGGGCTGGTCAGCGAAGGGGCACCGAAGGAGACCGGCCGGGCCGGACGACCGTCACTGGTCGTCCGGCCCGAGTCGGCCCGGGTCTACGCGTACGCGTACTCGGTGGAGGTGGACCGACTGCGCGCGGCCCGGATCGGGCTGGGTGGCGCGGTCCTGGACCGTCGGGATCTGGACCGGCCACGCGGGTTGCTGGCAGCGGAGGCCGCGCCGCTGCTGGCCGGCGCGGTCAAGGAGATGCAGCAACTGGTGCCGGCGGACGCGATCTGCGTTGGTGCCGGCGTCGCTGTGTGCGGCATGGTCCGCCGGAACGACGGCCTGGTCCGACTCAGCCCCACCACCGGTTGGGTGGACGAGCCGATCGGCGCGGCCCTGGCCGACGAGTTGGGCATCGACGTACCGATCACAGTGGGCAACGTGGCCGACGTCGCCGCGTTCGCCGAGCACGCACGAGGTGTGGCGGCGGGTTGCGACAACGTCCTCTACCTGTACGGCGACGTCGGCGTGGGTGCCGGCATCATCGCCGGCGGGCGCAGGCTGACCGGGCACGGTGGGTACGGCGGCGAGGTCGGCCACATGAAGGTGGTCCGTGACGGCAGGCCCTGTGAGTGCGGCTCCCGGGGCTGCTGGGAGACCGAGATCGGCGAGCGCGGCCTCCTGCGCGCCGCCGGACGCTCCGACGCCCGGGGCCGTGACGCGCTGCTGGAGGTCTTCGACGCGGCCGACCGCGGTGACGCCCGGGCCCAGACGGCGGTCCGCCAGGCCGGCGACTGGCTCGGCTTCGGGGTGGCCAACCTGGTGAACGTCTTCAACCCCGAGATGGTCATCTTCGGCGGGACCATGCGTGACCTCTACCTCGCGGCGGCGGCGCAGATCCGCAGCCGGCTCAACTCCAACGCGCTCGGCGCCTGCCTGGAACACGTCCGGCTGCGTACGCCGAAACTGGGTGCGGACGCGCCCCTGATCGGTGCCGCCGAACTGGCCTTCGAACGGCTCCTCGCCGACCCCCTCGACGTGGGCTGATCCGCGTACGCTGTCCGGCGTGGATGTCGAGCTGCGCGCCTCCGACGACGATCGCAACCGGGTGGTCGTCGCGCTGCACCAGCACACGGCGGCGGGCCGGCTGACGCTCGACGAATTCTCCGATCGGGCCGGTGCGGTGTGGACGGCGCGCACCCTCGGTGACCTGGCCGCGCTGACCCGCGATCTGCCGGCCCTGCCCAACCCGGTCGTCGACGCCAGCCCGGTCACGCGCGGGCGTCAGGAGTTGCTGATGGTCTTCGCCGCTGCGGCGCTCACCCTGCTGCTGCTCGGCGGCCTGCTCGCCGTCACCCGCTGATCCCTGTCGCTCCGCGATGAACTGATCGCGCGATCAGTCCGTACCAGTGGGCGGACGGGCAACCGGCAGGGTACGGCTGCCCGGTCCAGACGCGTTCCGGTCCGGACCGAGGAGGCACCACAGACATGGCACCGCTCAGATCCGCCCATCGCCGACTGGGCACCCGGACCCACCGAGCGGCGATGCTGCTCATCGCGGTCATCGCGGGGGTCGGTGTCCTGCCCGGCGTGGCCGTCGCCGCGCCCGCCGGTGGCCAGCAGCTCAACGCTGCCGACATGACACTGCTCAACGGGGTGCGGCTGGCCGGCCTGTGGGAGATGCCAGCCGGCCAGATGGCCGCCGAGAAGGGACAGTCGGCGAAGGTCCGGGAGATCGGCGCCGGCATCGCCAGCGAGCACCAGAAGCTCGACCAGCTCGTGGTCGACGCGGCCAACAAGTTGGGCGCGACGATCCCCAGCGAGCCGACCGCCGAGCAGAAGGGCTGGCTGGCCGAGATGCAGAAGGCGTCCGGCGCTCGGTTCGACCAGATCTTCGTCACCCGGCTCCGGGTCGCCCACGGCAAGATCTTCCCGGTGATCGGCGCGGTCCGCGCCAGCACCCGGGACGCCACCGTCCGCAAGCTCTGCGACGACTCCAACGGCTTCGTCATGCACCACATGCAGATGCTGGAGAGCACCGGCCTGGTCCGCTGGCCGGAGTTGCCGCCGGCCGCGCTGCCCGCCCCGGGTGAGGACGGGCTCCTGGCGGCCGCGGCCGCCAACTCCGGCCCGCAGGTCGGAGTCAGCAGCACCGTCGTCTGGCTGGTCTTCCTCGCCGCGCTGGGCACAGGCGGAATCGCCACCTACCGGATGTTGCGCCGCAGCTGACCAGTCAGCCGGCGGCCTGGATGGTGGCTCGCGTCAACGGTCTACCTGGGTGAAGTCCCAGGAGTGCGGGGCGCGGGCCACCAGCAGCGCTGGCGGGTCTGGCAGCGGGCGGGGGTTGCTGCGCCACTTGGACATCACCACCACCCGGTGGTCGGTGGAGGAGAAGACCTCGCTGGAGACGTGGAGCGGGTCGTGCTCCAACTCGGGCAGGGCGGTGTCGCACACCCAGGTGATCAGGTCGGCCACTCCGTACGCCTCGGCGCGCGCCTCCCACATCCGCACGATCATGTCCGCCGCTCCCGTCACACGCTGACCGTGGTCAACGGCAGTGCCGAGTCGGCTGGCAGGTCCAGTCGGCTCGGAGCGACCCCGGCGGCGACCAGGCGCGAACCGAGCGCGGCCACCATCGCGCCGTTGTCGGTGCACAGCTTCGGCCGGGGTACCCGGACCCGGATGCCGTACTTCTCGGCTCGCTGCTCGGCCATCGCCCGCAGCCGCGAGTTCGCCGCCACTCCCCCGCCGATGACCAGGGTCTCGATGCCCTGCGCGCGGCAGGCGGCCAGCGCCTTGCTGGTCAGGACGTCACAGACCGCCTCCTGGAAGGACGCGGCCACGTCGGCCACCGGCACCGGCTCACCGGCACGCTGGCGGGCCTCGACCCACCGGGCCACCGCCGTCTTCAGGCCCGAGAACGAGAAGTCGTACCGGTGGGCGGCGAGATCCTTCGCGGCGGTCAGACCGCGGGGGAAGGCGATCGAGGCGGCATCGCCGGCCCGGGCCTCCCGGTCGATGGGCGGACCACCAGGGAACGGCAACCCGAGCAGCCGGGCGACCTTGTCGAACGCCTCCCCGGCCGCGTCGTCGATGGTGGCGCCCAGCGGCGTGACGCCCCGGGCCAGGTCGTCGACGAGCAGGAGGGACGAGTGGCCGCCGGACACCAGGAGCGCGATGGCGGGTTCGGGCAGCGGGCCGTGCTCGAGGGTGTCCACCGCGACGTGGGCGGCGAGGTGGTTGACGCCGTAGATGGGTTTCTCGGCGGCGACCGCGTACCCCTTGGCGGCGGCGACGCCGACCAGCAACGCGCCGGCCAACCCCGGCCCGGAGGTGACGGCGATAGCGTCGATGTCGGCCAGTGTGACGCCGGCCTCGGTGAGTGCCCGGTCCATGGTCGGCACGATGGCCTCCAGGTGTGCCCGGCTGGCCACCTCCGGCACCACACCCCCGAACCGGGCGTGTTCCTCGACGCTGGAGGCGAGCGCGTCGGCCAGCAGGGTGTACCCCCGCACGATGCCGACGCCGGTCTCGTCGCAGGAGGTCTCGATACCCAGGATCAGTGGTTCGTCAGCCATGGTCGTGTGGTCCGTCCCCGGTCGGCTCGGCGTCGCGCCGCATGACCAGCGCGTCGGTGTTGCTCGGTTGGTAGTAGCCGCGCCGCACCCCGACCGGCTCGAAACCGTACGTCGCGTAGAGCCGCTGGGCTGCGGCGTTGTCCACGGCGACCTCCAGCAGGGTGCTGCGGGCGTCGCGCCGGACCGCCTCGGCGAGCAAGTCCTCCAGCAGGGTCCGGCCCACGCCGCGCCGCTGGGCGTCCCGGCGGACGGCGATGTTCTGCACCCACACCTCGTCGGGCGGGACGCCGGCGAGCCCGGCGTAGCCGAGCACCGAGCCGTCAGCGTCGACGGCGACACGGTAGTGGTGCCCGTTGGCGAGTTCGCTCCAGAACATGGCGGGCGACCACTTCTCAGCGCCGAAGAGGTCCGCCTCGATCGGCAGCACGTCGTCGATGTGCCACCAGCGGAACGGTTCGAGCCGTACCGCAGTCATGGCAGGACCGGTTTGCGGCCGATCGCCGCCACCGCGTCGGGGCGGCGCAGGTAGAGCGGGGTGAGCCGCTCACTTGACGCGCCCGCCCGGATCCGCTCGGCGGCGAGCAGAGCCAGCACTGTCGCGTCCGGGTAGCGGGGTTCGACCCGGACGGGCAGGTCCAGCACCTCGGCGTAGCGGTGCGCCCCGTCACCGACCGCGATCGTCGCGCCCAGTTCGCGGGCGCGCGCGGCGGCGACCGCCGGCGCGGACACCTCGGGCCCGACGATCCGCTGGCCGGCGCCGTCGTAGACGGCCCAGTAGAGCTCCTTGCGCCGGGCGTCGCTGGCAGCCAGGACCGGCGCGCCGGTCGCCGCCGGGTAACCGATGGCGTCCAGCGAACAGACGCCGTACGTCGGGATCCCGAGCACCTGCCCCATGGTCGCGGCGGTGACCAGGCCGACCCGCAGCCCGGTGAACGGCCCCGGGCCGAGCCCGGCGACGATGGCGGCCAGGTCACGTGGGCGCGCGTCAGCGTCAGCGAGGACCGCGTCCACCTGGGGCGCGAGCAGCTCACCGTGCGCGCGGGCGTCGACGGTGCACCGGTGCGCCCGCGACGCCACGCCGTCTGCCGAGACCTCCACCAGCGCCGCGGTGACCGCGGGGGTCGAGCTGTCCACCACGAGTACGAGCACGGTAAACCAGCCTAGCCGCCCCGCCCGGCGCCGCCGTCATGCCCCGCCCCGCCACGGCCTTCGCCCCGCCACGGGCTGCCCCGCCGCCGTAGCCCCAAGGTGCGGCCGGGCCAACCGCCTAGCCCTCGGACGAGCACTGGAGCCACATCCCCCAATGAGCGTGATGTCTGTGAATCATCACCATGACTCACAGACATCACGCTCATTCAAGTAAGGCCCACCATCCGCCGGGTCACGGGCCTGGCGATTCTCGGGGCCGGATCGGCGGCAAGTCGCCGATCTGCCGTAACGGGATCGCGGACGTCTCGCCCTTGGTCCACCCTGCCGGGATGCCATCCACTCGCCTTGTCACAGTTCTCGGCGCTGCCGTGCGGCAGCAACGACATCTGCGCGACCTGAGCCAGCGCCAGTTGGCCGCGCTGGCCGAGGTCGACCAGGCAGCGGTGGCCCGGTTCGAACGTGGTGAGCGAGCGCCGACGATCCCGGTGCTGGAACGGTTGCTCGCCGCGATGGATGTGCAGTTGGTCATCGGGGTCGAGCCGTTGGATGCGCACCTCGACGCCCGGATCGACGACCTGGCCGCCCAGCCCCTCGCGGAGCGGATCGACGGGCTGATTGTGAATCGGCTGCTGGATCGGCTCACCAACTTTCCTCAGGTGATCACCGGGTGTGCCGCGGCGCTGTTGCAGGGAGCGCCGGTGCCGGTAGACGCGCTGGAGATCGCCCTGCGCTGGCAGGACGCCAAACTCTTCACCCGCTGGCTGGAGGCGAACTACGGCCAGCGGTGGAACGCTAGCTGGGGTGAGTTCGGCGGGCTGTGGTTGGAGCCTGAGGAGCCGGGCGAACACTTCTGGTCGACCCGGTACGGAGAGATCAGGGCCACGATGTGCGACGAGCTGCCCGAGACGATCGAGGTGCGTCACGGTGGGCGGAGTTACCAGGTGGTGCCGCTCGTCGCGCTGGAACTGAGCGAGCCACGCGCCGCCGAGCTGTTGCGCCGCTACCGGGGCCGGCAGTCAGCCAGCGGAAGCTGAGCCAGCGCCGGTAGCGCCAACTGACGGACGCCGACGCCCGCTCAGGCCGCCAGGCAGGCAGCAGAACGTCGACGAGCGGCTCAGCCGGCGGTGCGCTCCCAGTCGATGGTGGGCAGGCCGGCGTCGGCGAGTGCCTTGTTGGCGGCGCTGAACGGGCGGCTACCGAGGAAGCCGCGCGGGTTCATCGGGCTGGGGTGACCCGCCTCCAGCACCACGTGCTGCGGATTGCTGACCAGCGCGGCCTTCTTGCGGGCGTAGCCACCCCAGAGCAGGAAGACCACCCGCTCCGGTGCCGCGTCCAGTGCCCGGATGGTCGCGTCGGTGAACTCTTCCCAGCCGGCGTTGGCGTGTGAGCCCGGGGTGGCCTGCCGGACGGTCAGCACCGCGTTGAGCAGCAGCACCCCCTGGGCGGCCCACCCGTCGAGGTTGCCGTTGCGCGGCTTGGGGACGCCCACGTCCTCGCCCAGCTCCTTGAAGACGTTGCGCAACGACGGCGGCACCGTCACACCGTCGCGGACGCTGAAGCTCAACCCGTGAGCCTGCCCGGCCCGGTGGTAGGGATCCTGCCCGAGGATGAGCACCCGGGTGCCCTGCGGCGGGCAGAGCCGGTATGCCGAGAACAGATCCTCCAGCGGCGGGAAGACCGTCTGCGTGGCGTATTCCCGGGCGACGAACTCGCCCAGCGCGGCGGTGCGTGCCGGGTCGAGGTGCGGGGCGAGCACGGTGCGCCACTGCTCCGGCAGCAGGGCCAGCAGATCCAGGGCGGGGGCGTCGTCGGGCATCAGGAACCTCTCACAGCGCGGGTCGGTCTCCCGCACTCTAGGCATCGGGTACGACAGCCGCCGACCTAGCCCAGGTCGGCGAGCCGCCGGGCCCAGTCGCCGCCGATCGGGTCCAGCTCGACGATGCGGGTGTCGTCGTCGCGGCGGTCGATGCGCACCCGCAGGTGCGCGTCCACCAACTGCTCCACCAGGCCCTCACCCCACTCCACCACTGTCACCGAGTCGTCCACCGACGCGTCGAGGTCGAGGTCGTCGATCTCGGCGCGCGGGTCGGTGGCGTCACCCAACCGGTAGGCGTCGGCGTGCACCAGCGCCACCCGGCCGCCCCGGGCCGGATCGGGGCGGTGCACCCGGGCGATCACGAAGGTCGGCGAGGTGATGTCCCCGAGCACACCGAGCCCGGCGCCGACGCCCTGGGTGAGCGCAGTCTTGCCGGCGCCCAACGGGCCGGTCAACAGCACCAGGTCGCCAGCGCGCAGCAGCCCGGCCAGCCGCCGGCCGAAGTCCCGAGTGTCCTCGACGGTAGGCAGCTTGACGACGTGACTCACCGTTCCTCCACGCTCTGCAATGACTTCAGGAACCGCGCCAGGGCGGCGTTGACCTCGTCCGCGTGCTCCAACATCACCACGTGACCGCTGTCCTTGATCTTCACGAACTCGGCGTGCGGCAACCGGCGGACGATCTCCTCGGAGTGGGTCACCGGCGTGATCATGTCCTTGTCGCCGACCACCACCAGCACCGGAGTCGCCGCCAGCGCCGCCAGCGCCGGGAAGCGCGAGTGGGTGGCCAGGGTGCGCAGGTAGCGGGTCACCGTGTCGGCCGACGTCCGGGAGTTCATCGTCTCCACGTAGGACACCAGCGACGGGCTGGGCTTGCGGGTGCCGAAGCCGTACTTGCGGGTCAGCAGCCAGGCCACGTTCGACGTCGACTTGCGGGCCTTGTCGATCACCGGCCCGCCGTACCGGGTGGCGTTGCTGACCATGTAGAGCACCGGGCCACCGACCCGGCCGAGCAGCGCGGGCGCGACCAACTTGGTCTCCGCGATGAGCCCGCCCGACGTGGCCATCAGAACGGTGCCCACCACCCGGTCGCCGAACAGCTCTCCGAACAGCTCGGCGAACGCCATGATGGTCATGCCGCCCATCGAGTGGCCGACCAGCACCAGCGGCCCGTCCGGGGCGGTTCGGTCGATCACCTGGCGCAGCGTGCGACCGAGCACGCCGAGGTCGTACTCCCCGGTCTCCAACCGCCCGGACCGGCCGTGGCCGGGCTGGTCGTACGACACGATCCGGTAGTCGCCGCGGGCGGCGAGCATCTGACGCTGGAAGTGGAACGTCCCCATGTCCAGGCAGAAGCCGTGCACCAGCACCACAGTCGGGCGCCCCGGCACCGGCCGGGTCGGCTCGACCACCTCGACGTGGATATCCGTGCCGTCCGGCAGTTCCAGGCGGAACGCCTCGTCGTACCGCTGCTGGTCGAACATCTCGTGCGCGTAGCGGTCGGCCGGGTCGGCCTTGAGCCGGCGGACCAGGGTCCGCTCGGTCGCGACGCCGGCCGCCAGACCCGCCGCGGCAACCCCCACCGCCGCGCCGACGATCCCCGCGACCCGGCCGGCGGCCGTCCGCGGGCGCGGAATGCGATAGCTCATGGTTTCTCGCCGTCGTAGACCCGGGGCACCCGCGTGCCGCCGAACCGGGTGACGATCTCGTAGTTGATCGTGCCGACCGCCTCGGCCCAGTCGTCAGCTGTCGGTTCGCCGTCGGCACCGCTGCCGAAGAGCGTCGCCACGTCGCCGTCGGCCACCGGGTCGTCGCCGCAGTCGAGGACGAACTGGTCCATGCAGACCCGCCCCGAGATCGTCCGGCGTACGCCGCCGAGCTGCACCGGACCGGTGTTGGACGCGTGCCGGGGGACTCCGTCGGCGTACCCGAGCGGCACCACGGCCAGGTTCGCGTCGGCTTCCGTCGTGTAGGCGTGCCCGTAGGAGATACCGGTGCCGGCGGGCACCCGCTTGGTGAGCATCACCCGGGCCCGGGCGGTCATCGCCGGCCGCAACCCGTACGTCTCGCCGGCCACCGGGGAGAGCCCGTAGATGGCCAGACCGGGGCGGACCAGGTCAAAGTGGGTGTCCGGGCGGGTGAGGGTGGCCGCCGAGTTGGCGAGGTGCCGCCAGCGCGGTCGCAGCCCGGCCCGCTCGACCATGGCCAGCCCCTCGTGGAAGACGGCCAGCTGACGGTCGGTGGTGGGGTGGCCGGGCGAGTCCGCGTACACGAAGTGGCTCCACACGCCGACGACCTCGACCAGGCCGTCGGCCTGCGCCTTCGCGGCGGCGTCCAGCAGCGCGGGCCAGTCGGCGACTGTCGCACCGCCCCGGGACAGCCCCGTATCGATCTTGAGGTGCAGGCGGGCGGGACGCCCGGCGAGGCGGCTCGCCTCGATCATCTCGTCCAGTTGCGCCAGGCTGGCCGCGCCCAGGTCAACCCCGGCGGTGACCCCCTCGTGCAGCGGCAACCCGGGGGCGAGAAGCCAGGCCAGCACCGGCACCGTCACCCCGGCCCGCCGCAGGGTGAGCGCCTCGTCGAGGGTGCAGACACCGAGCCAGTCGGCGCCGGCGTCGAGCGCGGCGCGGGCGGCCGGAAGCATGCCGTGGCCGTACCCGTCGGCCTTCACCACCGCCATCAACTCGGCGGTGGTGCCGGAGCGGAGCCTGCTCACGTTCTCGCGGATGGCGTCAAGATCGACGCGTACCTCGGCCTGCCACATGCGTTCAGCCTACTTTCCGCCGTGATCACCGCGGGCGGCGACGCACGCCCCGACGCGGTGATCCGGTCATCGCACCCGAAGCGCCCCGTTCAGCCCAGCCGGGCCAGCACCGGACGCAGGGCGGTCGCCACGTCGGGCGCGGTCACCGGCCCACCCCGGGCCGCCTCCCGTCCGGCGAGCCCGTGCAGGTACGCGGCCGAGGCGGCGGCCCGATCGGCGGGCACCCCGGCCGCCAGCAGCGAGCCGAGCAGCCCGGACAACACGTCGCCGGTGCCGCCGGTGGCCAGCGCCGGGGTGCCGGTCGGGTTGACGTACGCCCGACCGTCCGGCGTGCCGATCACCGTGCGGTCGCCCTTGAGCAGCACCACCGCGTTCATCCAGGCGGCCAGCCGCAGCGCGGCGCCGACCCGGTCGGCGCCCGGCTCCTCCCCGCAGAGACGGGTGAACTCCCGGTCGTGCGGGGTGACCACGATGGGCGCGTCACGACCCCGTAGCCGGTCGGCGAGCGAGCCGTCCACCAGCAGGGTCAGCGCGTCGGCGTCGAGCACCACCGGCACCGGGGCGGCCAGTACGGCGCGCAGCTCGGCCGCCGCGTCGGCGCCGGTGCCCAGCCCGGAGCCGCAGACCCAGGCCTGCACCCGGCCCGCGTCGGCGACCCGCCCACTGGCGATCACCGACGGGTGCTGGTGCAGCACCTCGGCGCGGGCGCTGCCGGCGTAGCGGACCAGGCCGGTCGGCCCGGCCAGGGCGCCGCCCACGGAGAGCACCGCCGCGCCGGGGTAGGTCGCCGAGCCGGTCGCCACCCCGACCACGCCCCGGGTGTACTTCTCCGACGCCGGGCCCAGCTGGGGCCACCAGTCGACCAGGTCGGACCACTCGGTGACCCGCAGCGCCGGAGTGCCACGCAGCCACGGCCGCAGCCCGATGTCGACCAACTCGACCTGCCCGGCCAGCGCGGCGGCCGGTCCGACGACCAGGGCGGGCTTCAGCGCGCCGAAGGCCACCGTCACGTCGGCGCGGACGGCGGTGGGCCGGCCGGACGCGGACAGCGGCACGTTGCCGGTGTCGACAGCGACCCCGCTGGGCACGTCGACCGCCAGCACCGTGGCCCGTTCCCCGTCGCGTCCGCGCAGGTCGCCGACGCGCTGGACCACCTCGTCCGCGTTCGCCCGTAGCCCGCCGGTGCCACCGATGCCGACGATGCCGTCGAGGACCAGGTCGACCGGGCCGGCCGGATCCGGCACCAGCCGGCCGCCAGCGGCTCGCAGCGCGGCCAGGCCGGCGGCGTGCGCCCGCCCGGGGGTGAGCAGCAGGGCGGACACCTGGACACCTCGGCGGGCCAACCGCTCCCCCGCGTACAGCGCGTCGCCGCCGTTGTCACCCGAGCCGACCAGCAGCAGCACCCGGCCCCCGTAGACGCCGCCCCGCTCGGCGAGTAGGAGCGCGGCGCGGCGGGCCAGACCGGCGGCGGCACGCTGCATCAGCGTCCCGTCCGGCAGCGTGCCCATCAGCCCCGCCTCGGCCGCCCGTACGTCGGCCACCCGCCACACCGATCTCATGCCACCGTGTCCCATTCCGTTAGCGGGCGAACCTGACCGGCCCTCCCGACCGACGTCATCGTTCCGCGACCACCATCGCCGACGCGATCCCGCCGTCGTGCGACAACGAGAGATGCCAGTGGTTGACCCCCCGTGCGTCGGCCACCGCCGCGACAGTGCCGGAGACGGCCAGCCAGGGGCGGCCATCCGGGTCGGGCACGATCTCGCAGTCGTGCCAGTTGAGCCCCGCCGGAGCGCCGAGCGCCTTGGCCACCGCCTCCTTGGCGGCGAACCGGGCGGCGAGCGACTCGGGCGAGCGCGGGCTGCCGGAGCGGGTGTGCCGCTCGGCCTCGGTGAACAGCCGGTCGGCGAGCAGCGGCGTCCGTGCCAGGGCCCGGGCGAACCGGTCGACCAAGACGACGTCGATGCCGACAGCGACGATCACCACTCCACCCTACCGGCGGTCGAGGCCGCAGATTAGCCGTCGGGCTCGCGCTGGGCAACGCCTGTGGACACCCCGGGGTACGCCTCGACGTCGGCTGTCCACAGGGCACCGCGCGACCTCCGGTACGCGCCTAGCGTCGGCGCGTCGATGCCGATCGTCCACGGGGGTGTGGTCATGACCGACGAGCCGTTCGCCGTCCAACCGGAGGAGTTGCGGGCGGTCGCCGTCCTGCTCGACGACGAGGCGCGCCGGTTGGCGTTGGGCCTCGCGGGGCTGCCCGGGCTGGTGGTGGCGGCGCCCGAGTGGCGGGCGGGCGTGGCCCTGGCCGGGTTGGAGGCCGCCGGGCACGCCTGGTTCTGCCGGTTGGGTGCCCGGGTCGCGGCGACCTCCGGCGGGGTCCGGGGGGCGGCCGAGGCGTACGAGACGGTCGACGACCGGGCCGCCGGCCGGTTCGCAGCCCTGCCCCGATGAGCAGCGTCGGCTACCGACAATTGTGGGCTGCCGATCCGGACGGGTGGCGGGCCGCCGGGGCGGCGTGGGCGGGGTTGGTCGGGCCGCTCGATCGTCGCGTGGGCGGGCTGCGCGCGGCCGGCGGGCGGTTGCGGGGCGGTTGGTCGGGTGTGGCAGCGACGGCGGCGGACACTCGGCTCGCCGGTCTGCGTGACGAGCTGACCTCGATCGCACCCGCGCTGATCGAGGTCGACCAGGTGCTGGCCGAGTTGGCCGGTGGGCTGGCGGTGGCGAAGGCGCGGCTCTCCCAGGCGGTCGCCCAGGCGGAGGCGGCCGGCCTGCTGGTGGACCGTTCGGGCGGGGTGCGGGTCGATCCCGCCACGGTTCGGCCGACCGAGCGGGCCGGGGTGGCCGCGGCTGGGGTGGCCGCGGCCCTGCGGGCCGCGCTCGACGGGGCAGCCGCCGCGGACCGGGTCGCCGCCGACCGGTTGGATGACCTGGCGAGGGCCGCCGGTGCCGGCTGGGCGTCCCCGCCCCCGCCGGGCCGACCGGCCCTCGGTGCCGCGCCCGCGCTGGTCAGCGCCTGGTGGTCCGGGTTGACCCCGGCGCAGCGTCGGTGGCTGATCGGGCACGAGCCGGCCCTGGTCGGCCGGTTGGACGGGCTGCCGGTGGCCGCCCGCGACCAGGCCAACCGGTTACGGCTCGACGCCTGGCGTGCGGAGCTGCTGGTTGAGCGGCGACGGCTGCTGTCCCGGGTGCCGCCGGGGCCGCTCGCGTCGATCCGGTTGCGCGGGGTGGCCGGCCGGTTGGCCGGCCTGGACGCGCTGGTCGGGCGGCTGACGGCCGGCGGGGCGCCGCGGGCGTACCTGCTCGGGTTGGATCCGGCGGGTGAGGGTCGGGTGGTGGTGGCGCTCGGCGACCCGGACCACGCCGATCGGGTGCTGACCTACGTGCCGGGGATGACCGCCGGCCTGGACGACGCCCCCGGCGAGCTGGGCAGAGCGGCCCGGGTGCTGGAGCGGTGCGCCGCGCTCGCCCCGGGTGAGCGCAGCGCGGCGGTGCTCTGGTTGGACTACGACGCTCCGGATCTGCTGACCGAGGCCGCCTCGGCGGGTCAGGCCCGGGACGCCGGGCCGGCGTTGCACCGCTTCCAGGAGGGGCTGCGCGTCAGCCACGACGGGCCGCCGGCCCGGCAGACGGTGCTCGGGCACAGCTACGGGTCGCTGGTGGTGGGGGTGGCCGCCCGGGAGCACGGGTTGGCCGCCGACGCGCTGGTCTTCGTCGGCTCCCCCGGTGTCGGTGCGTCGCACGCCCCCGAGCTGGGCGTGCCACCCGGGGAGGTCTGGGCGAGCAGCGCCCCCGACGACGTGATCCGCGCCGCCCGCCCGGCGGACGAGCTGGGCCGACGCGCCCTGCTCGGCGCGGCGCCACTGGCCGCCGTGCTGGGCTGGCCCGACCGCACCGGGCACGAGCTGTGGTTCGGGCACGACCCGTCGCACCCGGGGTTCGGCGGTCGGGTCTTCGGCAGTGGGCGAGGTGGGCACACCGGTTACTGGGACCCGGGCAATCCCGCGCTGGACGGGATGGCCCGGGTCGTGCTGGGCCGCTGAGGCTTACTCGACGGTGACGGACTTGGCCAGGTTGCGGGGCTGGTCCACGTCGTGCCCCCGGGCGGCGGCGATCTCGGCGGCGAGCACCTGCAACGGCACAGTGGTGACGAGCGGGGCCAGCAGGGTGGGCGTACGCGGCACGTAGATCAGGTGGTCGGCGTACCGGACGACCGCCTCGTCGCCCTCTTCCGCGATCACGATGGTCCGCGCGCCCCGCGCCCGGACCTCCTGGATGTTGGAGACGACCTTGTCGTGCAGCATGCCCCGGCCCACCGGGGAGGGCACCACGCAGATCACCGGGGTGCCCTTGTCGATCAGGGCGATCGGGCCGTGCTTCAGCTCACCGGCGGCGAAGCCCTCGGCGTGCATGTACGCCAACTCCTTGAGCTTCAGCGCGCCCTCGAGGGCCACCGGGTAACCGACGTGCCGGCCGATGAACAGCACTGTCGGCTCGGACTTCAGCTCCCGGGCCAGCTCGCGGACGGGCTCGATCCGGTCGAGCAGCTCACGCAGCTTGCCGGGAATCTCCTGCAACTGCGCGACCACCGCGCCCACCTCGTCGGCGAACTTGATCCCGCGCACCTGGGCCAGGTGCAGGCCGATCAGGTAGCAGGCGACGACCTGGGTGAGGAACGCCTTGGTGGAGGCGACGGCGATCTCCGGCCCACCGTGGGTGTAGAGCACGGCGTCGGACTCGCGGGGGATGGTCGAGCCGTTGGTGTTGCAGATCGCCAGCACCCGGGCCTTCTGCTCCTTGGCGTGGCGCAGCGCCATCAGGGTGTCCATGGTTTCGCCGGACTGCGAGATGACCACGATCAACGTGGACCGGTCGAGCACCGGGTCGCGGTAGCGGAACTCGCTGGCCAGCTCCACCTCGCACGGGATCCGGGTCCAGTGCTCGATGGCGTACTTGGCGACCATGCCGGCGTGGTACGCCGTGCCGCAGGCCACGATGAAGATCTTGTCGACGTCGCGCAGATCCTGGTCGCTGAGGCGGACCTCGTCGAGGGCGATCTCACCGCTCTCGGTGAGCCGGCCCAGCAGCGTGTCGGCGATGGCCTGCGGCTGCTCCTCGATCTCCTTGAGCATGAACCAGTCGTAGCCGCCCTTCTCCGCGGCCGAGGAGTCCCAGTCGATGTGGAAGTCCTTGCCGGCGGCGGGCTGGCCCTCGAAGTCGGTGATCTCGATGCTGTCACCGGTGATCAGCACGATCTGGTCCTGGCCCAGCTCGACCGCTTCCCGGGTGTGCTCGATGAACGCGGCCACGTCGCTGGCCAGGTAGTTCTCCCCGTCGCCGCGGCCGACCACCAGCGGCGAGTTGCGCCGGGCGCCGACGACCGCACCGGGCACGGCGGCGTCCACAGCGAGCAGTGTGAACGCGCCCTCCAGTCGCTGGCAGACAACGCGCATGCCGGCGGCGAGCAGCTGCGGGCTGTCCGGCTGGCCGGCGGCGCGCAGGTCGGCCAGCGCGGCGGCGAGCAGGTGCGCGGCGCACTCGGTGTCGGTGTCGCTGGTGAACTGGACGCCGTCGGCCTCCAGCTCGGCGCGGAGCTTGGCGAAGTTCTCGATGATGCCGTTGTGGATCACCGCGACCCGCCCGTCGGGGGCGACGTGTGGGTGGGCGTTGCGGTCGGTCGGGCCGCCGTGGGTGGCCCACCGGGTGTGCCCGATGCCGGTGGTGCCGTCACCGATGCCGATCGGGCTGGCCGCGCAGGAGGTCGGGTCGTCGGCGGCCCGCTCGGACAGCACCTTCTCCAGGTTGGCCAGCTTGCCGGCCTTCTTCTCGGTCAGCAGCTGGTCGGCGCAGACGATAGCGACGCCTGCCGAGTCGTAGCCGCGGTATTCCAGCCGCCGCAGCCCGTCGAGGACGATGCCGAGTGCAGGGCGCGCGCCCGCGTATCCCACGATTCCACACATGGCCCGCAGCCTAACCCAGTTTCACTCATGATGGGTGCTCGAAAGTCGGGTTATCAATCACGGAATCTGAGCGATCGGTGGTGGAGGGGTCGCAACCGGGACGAGCTTCGCCGCCCACCCCTGGTCCGTCCGGAACGACGGGGTTGCGGCACGCCTTCGGGTACGACAGTCTCTCGGCGGGTTCGGCGCGCCCGTCCTCGGCTCGTTCGTCCCATACCCACTCCCGCCCGGAGCAGCCATGTCCGACGCGCCCCCGCCCGATCCGTCCCCCTCCGCCTCACCGGACCCGTCAGCTGGTGGCGCGTCGGGGTCGCCGGCCGAGCCGTACTCGCCGAGCACTGGCGCTCCGGCACCGGATCCGACGGCGCCGCCCTCGGCTGCGTTCCCGGCACCCGACCCGCTGGCCCCGGGTCAGCCCTGGGCACCGCCGGCACCGTGGGCACCGGCACCGCCGGCAACTTGGACACCGGCACCGTGGACACCTGCGCCGCCGGCCGCGCCGTGGGCACCTCCTCCGCCCGCGACCCAGTGGACGCCCCAACCGCCCGCACCGTGGTCGCCGCCAGCCGGATCACCGCCGCCCGGCTATCCGCCGCCGTACGCGTACCCCGGCTATCCGCAGCCCGGGGGCAGCCCGGCCACGCACAGCGGCCGGGCCGTGGGGATCGTCATCGCGGTCCTGGTGGCGCTGGTGCTGACCGTCTGCGGCTGCCTCTGCGCGGCCAGCCTGGTGCTCGACGGTAACGACTCCGACCCGTTCGCCGAGCAACCCTTCGGCACTCCCGACGACGACTGGATGGAGCCCACCGCCGGGCCGTTCATCCCCGAGCGACCCACCGCGCCGCCGCCCCCCGCGTCTCCCACTCCCAGCAAGAAGCCGATCACTCGACCTACGTCAGGGCCGGCACCCGTGACGGTGGTCTACGAGGTCACCGGCTCGGGTACGGCGGACATCGCCTACTACGACGCCGAGAGCGATCTCATGCACGTCGACAACGCGAAGTTGCCCTGGCGGACCACCATCCGGACCAACGGCAAGAGCAGAGTGATGGTCGAGGCCACCTGGCCCGACATCGATCACCCCGGGCCACTCGACTGCACGCTCACTGTCACCGGCGCCGGCAAACCCGTCGTCGACAAGGTACGGGGGTACTGGCGGACCACCTGCCGGGTCGACTGAGGCCGAACAGGGCTGGGGTTCGGGCGGCGGGTGGCCGTAGGCTGGCGCAGGTGACGACGAGCACCGATGTCGACCCGCTGGTGGCCCGGATGCGGCCGTTCGGCACGACGATCTTCGCCGAGATGTCCGCCCTCGCCGTACGCACCGGCGCGGTCAACCTCGGCCAGGGCTTCCCCGACACAGACGGTCCACCGGAGATGCTGGCCGCCGCCGCCGAGGCGTTGCGCAACGGGCAGAACCAGTACCCGCCCGGCCCGGGGATCCCCGCCCTGCGCGCGGCCGTCGCGGCGCACCAGCGGCGGTTCCACGACCTGGCGTACGACCCGGACGGCGAGATCGTGATCACGGCGGGCGCGACCGAGGCGGTCGCGGCGAGCATCCTCGCTCTCTGCGAACCGGGCGACGAGGTGGTCTGCTTCGAGCCGTACTACGACTCGTACGCCGCCTCGATCGCGTTGGCCGGCGCGGTCCGCCGGCCGGTGACGCTGCGCCCCTCGGCCGACGGCCGGTACGCCTTCGACCCGGCGGCGTTGCGTGCGGCGTTCGGCCCGCGCACCCGGCTGGTGCTGCTGAACTCACCGCACAATCCGACCGGGAAGGTCTTCACCCCGGCCGAGTTGGCGCAGGTCGCCGAGTTGTGCCAGGAGTTCGGCGCGTACGCGGTCACCGACGAGGTGTACGAGCACCTGGTCTTCACGGACGCGGCGAGCCCGCACGTGCCGCTGGCCAGCCTGCCCGGGATGCGGGAGCGGACGCTGCGCATCTCGTCGGCCGGCAAGACGTTCTCCTGCACGGGGTGGAAGGTCGGCTGGGCGAGCGGCCCGGCGGCGCTGGTCTCGGCGGTGCTCCGGGTGAAGCAGTTCCTCTCCTATGTCAACGCCGCGCCGCTGCAACCGGCGGTGGCCGTGGCGCTGGCCCTGCCCGACGACTACTACACCGGCTTCCGGGACGGTCTCCAGCAGCGGCGTGACCAGCTCGTCGGCGGTCTGACCGACGCCGGGTTCGAGGTGCTCGACTCGGAGGGGACGTACTTCGTCACCGCCGACATCACCGCCCTCGGCGGCCGGGACGGGGTGGAGTTCTGCCGCTCGTTGCCGGAGCGCTGCGGTGTGGTGGCGGTGCCCACCCAGGTCTTCTACGACGACGTCGACGCAGGCCGGCGGCTGGTCAGGTTCGCCTTCTGCAAGCGCCCGGAGGTGCTGACCGAGGCGGTCAGCCGGCTGCACGCTCTGGGCCCGAGCCGCTGACGTCGACCCGGCACTCCCGGGGGCTGTGGAGCTGATGCCGTAGACGGTTCAGCTCCAAGGCGTCCAATCGGTCTCAGGCGACCGGGCTCGCGGTGCGGACCAGCTCGGCGATCCGCTCGGCGACCTCACGGGCGGTCGCCTCGGTGGCCGCCTCGACCATCACCCGGACCAGCAGCTCGGTGCCCGACGGGCGCAGCAGCACGCGACCGGTCTCCCCCAGCTCCGCCTCGGCCCGCTCGACCTCGGCGCGTACGGCCGGGGCGGCGGCGCCGATGGTCCGGTCGCCGACCGGCACGTTGATCAACACCTGGGGCAGCTTGGTGACCACCGAGGCCAGCTCGGCGAGGGACTGGCCGGTGGCCGCCATCCGAGCCATCAGGTGCAGGCCGGTGAGCACCCCGTCGCCGGTGGTGGCGTGCGCGGGCATGACGATGTGGCCGCTCTGCTCACCGCCGAGCGCCAGCCCGGAGGCGCGCAGCTCCTCCAGCACGTACCGGTCGCCGACCTTGGTCTCGATCAGGCGGATGCCCTGGGCGGACATCGCGAGCCGCAGCCCGAGGTTGCTCATCACGGTGGCCACCAGGGTGTCCTGGGTGAGTGTGCCGGCGTCCCGCATGGCCAGCGCGAGGATCGCCATGACCTGGTCGCCGTCCACCTCGTCGCCGTCGGCGGTGACCGCCAGGCAGCGGTCGGCGTCGCCGTCGTGGGCGATGCCCAGGTGGGCGCCGTGTTCGACAACGGCGGCGCGCAGCGCCTCGATGTGGTTGGAGCCACAGTTGTCGTTGATGTTCAGCCCGTCGGGCTCCGCGTGGATGGCGATGACCTCCGCGCCGGCCTCCCGGTAGGCGACGGGGGCGACCTCGGCGGCGGCGCCGTTGGCGCAGTCGACCACGACCTTGATCCCGTCGAGCCGGTGCGGAACGGTGCCCACCAGATGCTGGACGTAGTGGTCGGCACCGTCGAGCAGGTCGTGCACGCGGCCGACGCCGGCACCGATCGGCCGGTCCCAGGCGGTGGTGGCGTTCGTCTCGACGGCCGCCTCGATCTGCATTTCGATCTCGTCGGGCAGCTTGTGCCCGCCGGCGGCGAAGAGCTTGATGCCGTTGTCCGGCATCGGGTTGTGCGACGCGGAGAGCATCACACCCAGGTCGGCCTTGGCCTCGGCGGTGAGGAACGCCACCGCGGGGGTGGGCAGCACGCCGACCCGCACCACGTTGGCGCCGGCGCTGGTCAGCCCGGCGACCACGGCGGCCTCCAGCATCTCGCCGCTGGCGCGGGTGTCCCGGCCGACGACGGCGAGCGGCGGATGACTGCGGTCCGTCTCGGCGAGTGTGTGCGCGGCGGCCACCGCGAGCGCGAGCGCCAACTCCGGGGTGAGATCCGCGTTTGCCCGCCCGCGTACGCCGTCCGTGCCGAACAACCGACCCATACCCGCCAACCTCCGATAGAGCACTGCCAGTGAGGAGAAAGCGAAACGGCCGACCCACCTCCCCCCGACGAGGGGGAGGCGGACCGGCCGTCCGTCAGAAGTACAACGCGCTGGGAAAGATCAGCGCTTCGAGTACTGGGGAGCCTTACGGGCCTTCTTGAGGCCGTACTTCTTGCTCTCCTTGACGCGAGCGTCACGGGTGAGGAAGCCGGCCTTCTTCAGGGCCGGGCGGTCGTCCGGCTCGTTGATGATCAGCGCGCGGGCGATGCCCAGCCGCAGCGCACCGGCCTGGCCGGTGGTGCCGCCGCCCCGCAGGTTCGCGATGACGTCGAACTGCTCGGGCTTCTCGGCGGTGACCAGCGGGTCCTTGATGAGCTGCTGGTGCACCTTGCTCGGGAAGTAGGCCTCGAGGTCCTGGCCGTTACAGGTGATCTTGCCGGTGCCCGGGACGAGGCGGACCCGGACGATGGCCTCCTTGCGGCGGCCCACGGTCTGGATCGGCCGGTCACCACGAGGCGCGCGGGCAACGGGCGCCGGGGCCTCAGTGGCCTCGGGGGCCTCAGTGGCTTCCGGGGCGACCTCGGTCTCGATGATGTCGGTCATGCTGCTTCCTTCGCCCGCGCTCACTGCGCGATCTGCTTGATCTCGAACGGCACCGGCTGCTGCGCGAGGTGCGGGTGCTCGGCACCGGCGTAGACCTTCAGCTTCTTGATCAGCTGACGGCCGAGCTTGTTGTGCGGGAGCATCCCCTTCACGGCCAGCTCGATGGCCCGCTCGGGACGCTTGGTCAGCAGCTCGTCGTAGCCGATCTGCTTCAGACCACCCGGGTAACCCGAGTGGCGGTAAGCGACCTTGGTCTGGCGCTTGTTGCCGGTCAACGCAACCTTGCCCGCGTTCACGATGACGACAAAGTCGCCCGTGTCGACGTGCGGCGCGAAAGTCGGCTTGTGCTTACCACGCAGCAACGTGGCGGCGTGGGTGGCCAGGCGGCCCAGCACGACATCAGAGGCGTCGATGACGTGCCACTGACGCTCGATCTCACCCGGCTTCGGGCTGTACGTACGCACAGGTCTACCTTGTCTCGTCGTCGGTCTGGGGTCGCGCGCCGAGGTGACCAGATCTAGCAGGCCGGACCAGCGCGCACGAACGACCAAGCGTACCTGATGGGGCACGCCTCTGGATGTCGTACAACAGCAGGCAACGATACCCGGCGCCCCGTCCGCAGGTCAAAACGGGGGTGCGGTCCCGCGCGGCGACGCGCCGAGGGTGGCTCAGCTCACACGTTGGCGAGTCGTCCGGCCCTCGGACGCCGGTAGACCACCCAGGTGACCGCGAAGCACAACGCGTACCAGCCGATGAAGGCCAGGTAGGCGGCGTCGGCGTTGCCCGAGCTGAGGAACGACTGGCGGAACGCGATGTTGACCAGCACCCCGCCGAAGGCGCCGATCGCGCCCGCGATACCGATCAACGCGCCGGTCATCCGCCGCGCCCAGCGTGCGGCGGCCTCCGGATCACGCTGACCGGTGGCCACCGCGTCCGCCGACCGGGCCCGGAAGATCGCCGGGATCATCTTGTACGTGGAGCCGTTGCCGACGCCGGAGAAGACGAAGAGGGCGAGGAACCCGGCGAGGTAGAGCCCGAACGAACGCTCCCGCGCCGCGTACAGCACGGTGCTCGCCCCGGCCGCCATCGCCACGAAGTTCCAGAAGGTCACCCGGGCCCCGCCCAACCGGTCGGCGAGGTGCCCGCCCAGCGGCCGGATCAGCGATCCGACCAGCGGGCCCAGGAAGGTCAGCCAGGCGGCGTCGACAGCTGTGGGGAACCGCTCGGCGAACTGGAGCTGGAGCACCTGACCGAAGGCGAAACCGAAGCCGATGAACGAGCCGAAGGTGCCGATGTAGAGCAGCGACATCACCCAGGTGTGCGGGTCGCGGGCCGCTTCCCGCAACGCGCCCGGCTCGTTGCGCGCCCCGGGCACCGTGTCCAACCAGCGGGCCGCGGCCAGCGCGGCCAGCACGATCAGCGGCAGGTAGACCGCCGGCACCAGCCGGGGGTACGCGGCGCCCGCCGTGGCGAGGACCGCCAGGCCGACCAACTGCACGGCGGGTACGCCCAGGTTGCCGCCCCCGGCGTTGAGCCCGAGCGCCCGCCCCTTGAGGCGAGACGGGTAGAAGAGGTTGATGTTCGTCATTGAGGAGGCGAAGTTGCCACCGCCGACCCCGGTGAGGCAGGCGAGCACCATCAGGGTGGTGTAGGACACGCCGGGCTCCAGCAGCACCGTCATCGGCACCGCGGGCACCAGCAACAGCAGCGCGCTGATGATCGTCCAGCGTCGTCCGCCGAAGCGGGCCACCGCCAGCGTGTACGGCAGCCGCAGCACCGCGCCCAGCGCGGCCGGCACGGCGGTGAGCAGGAACTTCCCGGCCGGATCGATGCCGTACGCGGGGCCGAGGAAGAGCACCGTGACCGACCAGAGACTCCACACCGAGAAGCCGACGTGCTCCGCGAAGATCGAGACCCAGAGGTTGCGCCGGGCGATCGGCGCGCCGGTGGCCTGCCAGAAGTCCGGGTCCTCGGGGCGCCAGTCGTGCAGCGGTTGCCGGCGACCGCTGACGGCAGGCGGCTCGGCGGTGACTACGGTGCTGGTGAGCGTGCTCACGGCGGCTCCTCCTCGTCGGTGTGACGAGGTGAAACGCTAGGAACGCCCGGTTACCTGGCAGTGCCCGTCGCGGGTCGGGCCGGAAACGGGGATCGCACCACCGGCCGGCGGCGATGGTGAGCACGCCACCGGAGGCGCGCGGCCAGGGCCGCTGCCATGATCAGAGCTGCTGGAGGATGCGCAGCGCGCGGCCGACCCGGAGCATGGTTTCGGTGTCGGCGACGTCCACGCACGCGGTGAACCACTTCTTCATGGGCGAGGAGATCCGGTCGGGCATCACCACGTACCGGCCCATCGACACGGCGAGCGGCGAGTCCCGCAGGAGTGACTCCTCGACCACCTCGACCACGATCACGATGGGCACGTCGGTGGAGTTGTAGACGTCCGAGCTGATCACGAGACCGAGGCGTTCCCGGGCGCCCTCGATGCGCCAGATCTCACCCCTACGCAGCACGCGGCCGTCCGCCGGAGAACAGGTCGTTGACCATGCCCACCTCGCGGGCGTCGGCGAGCGCGGCGGACTCCAGATCCAGGCTGGCGCGGCCCACGGCGGCGGCGTGCGCGGTGAAGACCTCGCGCAGCGCCTTCTCCCGGGCGGCCTGGTCCATCCACGCGGAGAGCGACAGCCCCTCGCGCTTGGCGAACCGCCGCGCCTCCTCGATCGTCTCGTCCGTGAACGAGAGAGTCACCTTGGCAGTCATGCCGAGCAGATTACCCACCGGTGTGACCAACAGTCATCCCCGCGCGTGCCGCCTCGCCCCGGGGCGGCGAAACGCACATTCCGGCGGTCCTACCCGGCCCGACCGCCGAACACCGCGAAGCGCCACTCCTTGAAGTAGCAGTCGACGTCGACCAGGCCCGCCTCGGCGAGCCACCGGCACTGGTCGGTCACCGTCGCCGGTAGGTCGTGGCGCATCCGCTCCCGGGAAGCCGCGATCTCGTCGGGGGACGCGCCCAGCTCGGTGATCCGCTCCAGCCACACCTCGTCGTAGCGCCGGTCCAGCTCCGGGGTCGGGCCGGCGACCTGCTCGGCGTTGACGAACACCCCGCCCGTCGTCAGCGCGGCGGCGGCCCGCCGGTAGAGCGCGCGCTTGCCGGCGTCGTCCAGATGGTGGATGGCCAGCGCGCTGACCACCGCGTCGTACCGGCCCGGCGGCAGCTCGTCGGCCAGGTCGGCGTGGACCGTGCGGTGTGGCACCGACCGCGCGTCCAACTGGTCGGTGGCGCGGGCGAGCATCGCCGGCGCTCCGTCCACCAGGGTCAGCCGGACGCCGGGCACCGCGGCGGACAGCAGCAGGGAGAGCAGGCCGGTGCCCGCGCCCAGATCCAACACCTCCGGGGTACGCCCGGCGGCGAGCGCGGCGCGCAGCGGCGGCGCGGCCACCTGGACGGCGGTGCCGTAGAAGGCGTCGAAGCAGGGGATCAGCCGCCTGCGCGCCTCGTCGTAGGTGCCGGCCACCGCGTCGAAGACATCCGTCACGCTCATCGCCATCTCCCAAATTTTGAGACAGTTTTCCCACATTATAAGCGTCACGGGGGTGAGCAGACCTCATCCTGGACACACGAAACGCCCCCGGTTCCGTGGGATTTCCAGGGACTCCGGGGGCAGTTGATGCTGCGTTGGTCAGCCGACGGGGCCGATCACCTTCGCCAGGTCGACGAAGCCGGCCCATGCCGCCGGCTCGAAGGTCCGCGTCCCGCCGTCGCGGTCTCTGGTGTCGCGGACGAGGACAACGCCGGGAAGGTTGTCAGCAACCTCGACGCAGTCGCCGCCATTGCCGCTGCTGCGGGTGCTCTTACGCCACCGCGCGCCGGTCAGTTCCATGTCTTCGCCATCTCCGTACTTTGCCGGGCGAGCCGTGAGGCCAGGTGTCGCTCGACGTCGCCGCGGGCGATGACGTCGGCTCCGGCGAGCACGGCGCGTGCACAGGCCTCGGCCTGAAGCAGGCCGGAAAGCACTGTCGACTGAAACGACCGAAGCGAGATCGCCTCGCGCTCGATCTCCTGCCATGGTCGGAACCAAATTGGCTCGCGGCGTCTTGAGGTGTCCGGCCAGATGTCCCCGATGGGCCGTCGGAGCGCATCGTTCACGACTTCCCCCATCGGATACGCGGAATGTCTCGCGACCATATCGCTACAGGCTGTTCTTGTCCCATCACTGCCCGCAAGGTGGTATCAGACGGCGCGACCGGTAGGGACCCGAGACCCGGCGGGCACGTTCGTGTCGGGGCCGCCCTTGGCATGCCGCAGATCTTGGACACTTGCCGTTCCGACGTAACGGAAAGTGTCCAAGATCTCGACGGGTGAGCAGCACGGGCTGCACCTGACCCGGGCGGCGAGCGTGCAGTTCCTGCGCCCGATCTTCGTCCGGGTGATTCGCGTCCTCGACTGGCCGACGTACGACGGGTGGTTGTGGATCGACGGTTACCAGCTCGGCGTGAATGGTGATGCTGTCGCGCGCCGGTCCCTGTTCGTGATGCCCGCGGGCCTGATCTGGTCGGACCCGACCGCCCCGGCGGCCCGGCGCCCGACCACCCACGCCAGTGAAGCGCGGTCCGGTGAGTGTGCGATGAGCCGCCGACCCCGCCCGCACCAGCCGATGCGCCCGGCGTGGCTCTGCCGTAACTGCGGCACCCTGGCCGTGTGCGCCGGCGCAGCTCCACCTCGCGACCGAGTTCCACGGCCATTCGATCGCCCTGGCGTTCTACCTGGCGGCGAACATGCAGGACGCAGTTCATGACCTGTACTCGGTGGGCCTTCACCCTGACCCGCGGGCAGTCCACGCCCGGTTCCTCGGCTGGCTGTCAGTGACCCGCCGACCACACCGCCACGACGTGCGCTGACCGCCCCGCCACGACGTGCGCGGACCGCCCCGCGAGGTGAGGTCCGCTGCCGCTATGGAGCTGATGTCGCAAACGAATCAACCGCCGATGTCGTAGACGATTCAGCTCCACAGGCTCCGACTCACACCCTCCAACGCGCTCGCTGCCACTGTGCGGTGTGAGCCCCACTTGACAGGACCGAAACAGAAGGGACCCGGACCGGAAACCGCCCGGCGGCACGCTTTCCCGACATGACAGACGGTGCACGGTCGGCGACTCCACCGGGGCTGACGCCCCGGGAAGTGGCGACGCACTGCCCGTACTGCGCCCTGCAGTGCGGGATGACGCTGCGCGCGGACGACGCCGGAGTGACGGTCCACCCGCGCCAGTTCCCCACCAACCGGGGCGGGCTCTGCCAGAAGGGTTGGACCGCCGCCGAACTGCTCGACCACCCGGAGCGGCTGACCACCCCGCTGGTGCGTGACCCGGCCACCGGCGAACTGCGCCCGGCGAGCTGGGACACCGCGCTCGACCGGGTGGTCGCCGGCATCCGCGCCGTCCAGGACGACGCCGGCCGGGACGCGGTCGCCGTCTTCGGCGGTGGTGGCCTGACCAACGAGAAGGCGTACGCGTTGGGCAAGTTCGCCCGGATCGGGCTGCGCACCCGGCACATCGACTACAACGGACGGTTCTGCATGTCCTCGGCGGCAGCCGCCGGGATGCGCGCCTTCGGAATCGACCGCGGGCTGCCGTTCCCCCTCGCCGACCTGGGCCGGGCCGACACCCTGCTGCTGGTCGGAGCGAACCCGGCGGAGACCATGCCACCGCTGGTGCGCTGGCTGACCGAGCAGCGCCGCAACGGCGGAAGACTGATCGTCATCGACCCCCGGGTCACCGCCACCGCCCGCCAAGCCGACCTGCATCTGCAACCGCTGCCCGGCACCGACCTCGCGGTGGCCAACGCGCTGCTGCACATCGCCCTCACCGAGGGTTGGGTCGACCGGGCCTACGTGGCCGACCGCACCACCGGATGGGACGCGGTCCGCCGAGGCGTCGCCGCCTGGTGGCCGGCCCGTGCGGAACAGCTCTCCGGGGTGCCGGTGGCCGACCTGGAGGCGACCGCCCGAGCGTTGGGCACCGGCGACCGCGTGATCATCCTGACCGCGCGCGGCGCCGAGCAGCACGCCAAGGGGGTGGACACCGTCACCGCGTACGTCAATCTCGCCCTCGCCCTCGGTCTGCCCGGCCGCGACGGTTCGGGGTACGGCTGCCTCACCGGCCAGGGCAACGGCCAGGGCGGGCGGGAGCACGGGCAGAAGGCCGACCAGCTCCCCGGCTACCGGCGGATCGACGACCCGGTGGCCCGGGAGCACGTGGCAGGGGTCTGGGGCGTGCCGGCCGACGAACTGCCCGGCCCGGGAGTGCCCGCCTACCAACTGCTCGACTCGCTCGGCACGCCGGGCGGCCCGCGCGCGTTGCTGGTGTTCGGGTCGAACCCGGTGGTCTCGGCACCCCGGGCGGCCCGGATCGAGGGTCGGCTGCGCGACCTCGACCTGCTGGTCGTCGCGGACCTCCTGCTGTCCGAGACGGCCGCGCTGGCGGACGTGGTGCTGCCCACCGCGCAGTGGGCCGAGGAGGACGGCACCATGACCAACCTGGAAGGTCGGGTGCTGCGTCGGCGCGCGCTACGGCCGCCCCCGCCGGGCGTCCGGACCGACCTCGCCATCATCTCCGACCTGGCGGCGCGACTGGCCGGCACCGAGTCGACGGACGCCGACCCGGCCGACGCCGACCCGGCCACCGTGCGACCGGCCGCCGTCGCCGCGGCTCGGTTCCCGGCCGACCCGGCTGTCGTCTTCGCCGAGCTGCGCCGCGCCTCCGCCGGTGGGGCCGCCGACTACGCCGGCATCAGCTGGGACCGGATCGACGCCGACGACGGGGTCTACTGGCCCTGCCCGACCGAGGACGGGCCGGACACGCCCCGACTCTTCGCCGAGGAGTTCGCCACCCCGGACGGCCGGGCCCGCTTCCACCCCGTGGACCATCGGCCGGCCGCCGAGGAGGTCTGCGCCACGTACCCGTTGCACTTCACCACCGGTCGGGTGCTGGCGCAGTACCAGTCGGGCACCCAGACCCGACGGGTCGCCGCGCTGCGCCGCGCCGCCCCGGAGGCGTTCGTCGAACTGCACCCCGACCTGGCCACCCGGCTGGGCATCGACGACGGCGACCCGGTGCGGGTCACCTCGCGCCGAGGTGAGTTTCGCGCGCCGGCCCGGCTCAGCGCCGGGATCCGACCCGACACCGTCTTCGCCCCGTTCCACTACGCGGGGGCGGGACGCGCCAACTCGGTGACCAACGACGCGGTGGACCCGATCTCCGGGATGCCCGAGTTCAAGATCTGCGCGGTACGGGTGGAGAAGGCATGACCGCCCGGGTGGTCATCGTCGGCAACGGAATGGCGGGCGCGCGCCTCGCCGGTGAGCTGCACGCCCGGGTGGGAGACCGGAAGGTCACAGTGCTCGGGGCCGAGCCGCACCGCGCGTACAACCGGATCCTGCTCTCCACTCTGCTGGCCGGCCGGATCGACGAGCCGGACGTGGAGCTGACCGAAGCCGCCGGGCACGGCGTCGACCTGCGCAGCGGCGTACCGGTGACCGCCGTCGACAGGTCCGCCCGGAAGGTCCGCACCAGCGACGGCGAACGCATCGGATACGACCACCTGGTGCTCGCCACCGGCGCCCGCGCGGTGGTGCCGCCACTGCCCGGCCTCGACCCGGCGAACCTGCCGGAGCGGGTGGTCCCCTTCCGGACCCTGGACGACTGCCGGCGGATCCTCGCCGCGGCGGACGGCGCCCGCAGCGCGCTGGTGCTCGGCGGCGGTCTGCTCGGTCTGGAGGCCGCCCGAGGGCTGGCCACCCGGGGGCTGGCCACCACTGTGGTGCACCCGAGAGAGCACCTGATGGAACGGCAACTGGACCCGACTGCCGGCGCGGTGCTCGCGGGCACGCTCGCCGGTTTCGGCGTCACCGTCCAACTGGGGGTGTCGGCGACCGGCGTGGCCGCGGACGCCAGCGGTGTCCGCCTCGACCTGGCCGACGGCCGATCGCTCCGTGCCGACCTGCTGGTGCTCTCCTGCGGCGTACGCCCGGACACCGCCCTCGCACAGGCCGTCGGCCTGACCGTGCGGCGCGGCGTGGTGGTGGACGACCGGCTGCGCACCAGCGACCGGTCCATCTCGGCGATCGGGGACTGCGCCGAGCACGACGGCGTGCTCACCGGGCTGGTCGCGCCCGCCTGGGCCCAGGCCCAGGTGCTCGCGGACGTGCTGACCGGGACCGACCCACTGGCCCGGTACCGGCCCCGGCCGGTGGTGACCCGGCTGAAGGCCGCCGGGATCGACCTCGCGTCGATGGGTGACGCGGCCAGTGGCGGGCCGGGCGAGGAGTTGACCTTCGCCGACCCGACCCGGGGCACGTACGCCCGGTTGCGGATCCGGGACGAGCGGCTGATCGGCGCGATCCTGCTCGGCGACAACCCGGCGGTCGGCACGGTCATCCAACTCTTCGACCGGGGTCAGCCGGTGCCGAGTGACCGCCGGGCGCTGCTGCTCGGCCGGGCACTCGGCGCGGCCGGCGCGACCTCGGCCGCCTCACCGGCGCTGATGCCGGACTCGGCCACGGTCTGCCAGTGCAACACGGTGAGCAAGGGCGCACTCGTCAGGAGCTGGCGCTCCGGCGCCCGGACGGTCGAGGCGGTGGTGGCCGCGACCCGGGCCGGCACCGGCTGCGGCGGATGCCGGGACGCGGTGAGCGGCATCGTCGACTGGCTGCGCCAGGCGGAATCGGTGGAGGTGACGCGATGAGCGGCGGCGAACTGGTCGTCATCGGCAACGGCATGGTCGGGCAGCGTTTCGTGGACGCGCTGCGCGCCCGTGACCCACAGGGCAACTGGCGGGTGACAGTGCTGGCCGAGGAGGGGCGCCCAGCGTACGACCGGGTGCGGCTCTCGGCGTACTTCGACGGGGTGAGCGAGAGCGAACTCAACCTGCACACCCCGCACGACGGGGTGCGGCTGCGACTCGGCGAGCCGGCGACAGCCATCGACCGGGACCGGCAGGTGGTGACCACCGCCGGCGGCGAATACCGCTACGACGCGCTGGTGCTGGCCACCGGGTCGTACGCGTTCGTGCCGCCGGTGGCCGGCACGGAGCTGCCCGGGGTCTTCGTCTACCGGACCCTGGACGACCTGGCGGCGATCCGGGCGTACGCGCGGGGCCGGCGGGTCGGCGCGGTGATCGGTGGCGGGCTGCTCGGTCTGGAGGCCGCGAATGCCCTGCGACTGCTCGGCCTGAGCACCGACGTGGTCGAGTTCGCGCCCCGGTTGATGCCGGTGCAGGTGGACCAGGCCGGCGGCGCGATGCTCCGCCGCTACGTCGACGAGTTGGGCGTACGAACCCATCTCGGGGTGGCGACCACAGCGATCCGACCCGGCCAAGACGGCGGCGTCGCGGCCCTGGAACTCTCCGACGGCACGGCCCTCGACACCGAACTGGTGGTGGTGGCCGCCGGTGTCCGGCCCCGGGACCAGTTGGCCCGGGACGCCGGTCTGCCGCTGGGCCCGCGCGGCGGGGTGCTGGTCGACGCGACCTGTCGTACCGCCGACGAGCGGATCTGGGCCGTCGGAGAGTGCGCGGCGGTCGACGGCACCTGTCACGGTCTGGTCGCGCCGGGGTACGCGACGGCCGAGGTGGTGGCCGATCGGCTGGTCGGCGGCGCGGCGACCTTCCCCGGCGCGGACACCGCCACCAAACTCAAGCTGCTCGGCGTCGACGTGGCCTCGTTCGGCGACGCCCATGGCACGACCGAGGGCTGCCTCGACGTCACGTTCACCGATCCGGCGACCCGGGTTTACGCGAAGCTGGTCCTCTCCGACGACGCGCACACACTGCTCGGCGGGGTGCTGGTCGGTGACGCCAGCGCGTACCCGACGCTGCGGGCCAGTGTGGGCGGCCCGCTGCCGGCCGCGCCGCTGGCGCTGCTCGCCCCCGACGGCGGCGGCGCGGACGCCGGGGCGCTGCCCGCCGCCGCACAGGTCTGCTCCTGCAACGCGGTGACACGGGGCGACGTGGACGCCGCCATCGCCGACGGTTGCGCGGACGTGCCGGCGTTGAAGGCGTGCACCCGGGCCGGCACCAGCTGTGGTTCCTGCGTGCCGATGCTGAAGCAGCTCCTGGACGCGGCCGGGGTGGCGCAGTCCAGCGCGCTCTGCGAGCACTTCGACGTCAGCCGGCGGGAGCTGTTCGAGATCGTCCGCGTCCGGGGCATCCGCACCTTCTCCCGGCTGGTCGCCGAGCACGGTCGGGGCCGCGGCTGCGACATCTGCAAGCCGGTGGTGGCGTCTATCCTCGCCTCGCTGGGCGGCGGGCACGTGCTCGACGGCGAACAGGCGTCGTTGCAGGACACCAACGACCACTTCCTGGCCAACCTGCAACGCGACGGCAGCTACTCGGTGGTGCCCCGGATCCCGGGCGGCGAGATCACCCCGGAGAAGCTGATCGTGATCGGCGAGGTCGCCCGGGACTTCCAGCTCTACACGAAGATCACCGGTGGGCAGCGGATCGACCTGTTCGGGGCGCGGGTGGAGCAGCTGCCGCAGATCTGGCGGCGGCTGGTCGACGCCGGCTTCGAGTCCGGGCACGCGTACGGCAAGGCGCTGCGCACCGTGAAGTCGTGCGTGGGCGAGACCTGGTGCCGGTACGGGGTGCAGGACTCGGTGGGGCTGGCCGTCGCGCTGGAGCTGCGCTATCGCGGGCTGCGTGCTCCGCACAAGCTCAAGTCGGCGGTCTCCGGTTGCGCCCGGGAGTGCGCGGAGGCGCGCAGCAAGGACTTCGGCATCATCGCCACCGAGACCGGCTGGAATCTCTACGTCGGCGGCAACGGTGGTTTCCGGCCCCGGCACGCCGACCTGTTCGCCACTGATCTGTCGACAGAAACTCTCATTCGTCTGATCGATAGATTCTTGATGTATTACATCCGCACCGCCGACCGGCTGCAACGCACCGCCGGCTGGATCGAGGCCATGGACGGCGGCCTGGACCACCTGCGCTCGGTGATCGTGGACGACTCGCTCGGGCTCTGCGAGGACCTCGACGCGGCGATGGCCCGGCACGTGTCGTCGTACTCCGACGAGTGGCGCGACGTCCTGGACGACCCGGATCGGCTGCGCCGCTACACCTCCTTCGTCAACGCCCCCGACGTACCCGACCCGTCGATCACCTTCACCCGGGAACGCGGCCAGCCGATCCCCGTACGCGACCAGTCCCCGACCGGATCCGAGCCGACCAACGGTCACCGTCGGCAACCGGTCACCCTCGGCCTACCGGAGGTACGGCGATGACTCAGACCCTCACGCTGACCTGGACCACCGTCTGCCTGCTCGACCGGTTGGAACCGGACCGGGGCGTCGCCGCCCTGGTCGACGGGGTGCAGATCGCCCTCTTCCGGACCGCCGACGAGCTGTTCGCGATCGACAACCGCGATCCGGTCTCCGGGGCGTACGTGCTGTCCCGGGGCATCGTCGGCAGCCGTGGCGGAGTGCCGACGGTCGCCTCACCGCTGCACAAGCAGGTGTACGACCTGCGCAGCGGGCACTGCCTCGACCTGCCCGGGGTGGCCGTGGCCCGACACGACGCACGGTGCCGCAACGGGCTGGTCGAGGTGCGGCTGCGACAGGAGGCTTGATGCGGGAAGAACTGGCGGGCTTCACCATCGGGGTGACCGCCGACCGGCGGCGCGACGAGTTGGCCGCGCTGCTCGAACGACGGGGCGCCCGGGTGGTTCTCGCCCCGGCGCTGCGGATCGTGCCGCTGTCCGACGACACCGAGCTGCGCGAGGCGACCCGCGCCTGCCTCGACCAGCCGCCGGACATCCTGATGGCCAACACCGGCATCGGCATGCGCGGCTGGTTGGAGGCGGCCGAGGGCTGGGGCCTGGCCGAGCCGCTGCGCTCCGTGCTGGCCAGCTCGTACGTGGTGGCGCGCGGCCCGAAGGCACGCGGCGCTATCCGGGCGGCCGGGCTGCACGACCAGTGGTCGCCCGCCTCGGAGAGCTGCGACGAGGTGGTCGACCACCTGCGGCGGCGCGGCGTGGCCGGGCAGGTGATCGCCATGCAGCTGCACGGCGAGCGGCAGCCCGAGTGCACGCTCGCTCTGGAGGCGGCGGGCGCCACTGTCATCGAGGTGCCGGTCTACCGGTGGGCGCCGCCGACCGACCCGGCGCCGCTGCACCGGCTGATCGACCTGATCGCCGGCCGGCTGGTGGACGCGGTGACGTTCACCTCGGCGCCGGCGGCCGAGGCGTTGCTACGGGCCGCCGGTGACCGCACCGACGCGGTGCTCTCCGCGTTGCGCGGCGACGTGCTGGCCAGCTGCGTCGGCGCGGTGACCGCCGAGCCGCTGCTGCGGCACGGGGTGCCGGTGAGCGCGCCCGGTCGGGCCCGCTTGGGCGCGCTGGTGCGGACCATCGTCGACGAGCTGCCTCGCCGGACCGTGACGTTCAAGGCCGGCGGGCATCTGCTCACGTTGCGCGGGCACGCCGCGGTGATCGACGGCGAGCTGCGGCCACTCGCGCCCGCGCCGATGGCGGTGCTGCGGGCGCTGGCCCAGTCCCCGGGTCGGGTGCTGTCCCGTACGGCGTTGCTGCGGACGCTGCCCCGGGGCGCGGACGAGCACGCCGTGGAGATGGCCGTCGCCCGGCTACGGGCCGGCCTGCGCGCGCCCCGCGTGGTGCAGACAGTGGTGAAGCGCGGCTACCGGCTCCGGGTCGACTGAACGCGTCACGGCCGGCCGTCGCGAGCCGGCCGTGACGCGGCGTTTCAGCCGACCGGCGTCGGGAAGCCCCGCCCTTGCTCGGACTGGAGCCGGAGCATGGCGTGCTCGACCACAGTCACCAGCACCTGCTTGACCGAGTCCCGCTGCCGGGCGTCGGTCATCACCAGCGGCACCTGCGGTGAGATGGCCAGCGCTTCGCGGACCTCCTCGGCTTCGTACTGCGGTGCGCCGTCGAACTTGTTCAGCGCCACCACGTACGGCAGGTTGCGGTTCTCGAAGTAGTCCAGCGGGGCGAACGCGTCGGTGATCCGGCGGGTGTCCACCAGCACGGCGGCACCCACCGCCCCTCTGATGATCTCGTCCCACATGAACCAGAACCGCGTCTGACCCGGTGTACCGAAGAGGTACAGGATCAGGTCCTGGGCCATGGTGATACGGCCGAAGTCCATGGCGACCGTGGTGGTCTCCTTGCCCGGCACCTTGGACGGATCGTCGATGCCGACACCCGCCGCGGTCATCAACGCCTCGGTGGTCAGCGGTGTGATCTCGGAGATCGCCCCGACCAGTGTCGTCTTACCGACGCCGAAGCCGCCCGCGACGACGATCTTCGCGGAGACGATTCCCCGGCCCGGCCGCCCCCCTGCGGGGTCATAGCCTGCGAAGTCCACTTAGCACCCTTCCAAGCAGTTCCATCCGCTCCTCGAACCCCTCGGCGGGAGCAGCAGTGTGTAACGTCAGCAGGCTCTCGGCCACCATGTCGGCGACCAACACCCGGGCGACGCCCAGCGGCATCCGGGTATACGCGGCGATCTCCGCCAGCGACTGTGCTCGGCCCTCACAGACCGTGGCGATGCGGTGCTTGTCGTGCCCGGCGAAGCGGGACTCGGCGACCTGGGTGAGAGAGGCGGTGAGGACGGCCTCGAGGGCGATGTCCTGCCGCGGCTCGGTACGACCACGGGTGACCGCGTACGGACGCACCAGCGCGCCACGCGGGTCAGCGCGTCGTTGGTCCATTCCCGATCACCTCCTCGTCCCCTGCTGAGCCGGACTGTGCCGCCTCTCGTCCCTGGTCCGGCGCTCGGAACGAGCGCCGCCTTCCGGTGCTAAGAGCGCACCGCGTCGCGCGGCAGCGGCACCAGCGCGGCACCCACCCGCTCGACCAGCAGCGCCATCTCGTAGCCCACCTGGCCCACGTCGCAGCTGCGCGCGGCCAGCACGGCCATCGAGGAGCCGTCGCTGATCGACATCAGGAAGAGATACCCGCTGTCCATCTCGATGACTGTCTGCAACACCCCGCCCGCGCTGAACATCCGGGCCGCGCCCTCGGTCAGGCTCACCACCCCGGAGGTGATCGCGGCGAGCTGGTCCGCCCGGTCCCCCGGGAGATCCCGGGAGGACGCGAGCAGCAGCCCGTCGGCGGACACCGCCACCACGTGGGCGATTCCCGCCACGCTGTCGGCGAAGTTGGTGAGCAGCCAACCCATGTCCTGCATGGCAGCTGGCCTGTTCATCGGCTCTCCTTGGTCGAGGTGCTGTTCAGGTCCGTTCCGGCCGTCCGACCGCGCTGCACACCGCGGTGGTAGGCCGACAGCAGACCACGTACTTCATCCGGGGTCCGCCGGCTGCGGTCCCGGCCGCTCTTCGGTTCGATGCCACCCGGCACGAGCTGCTGCTGCGGCACCCGCTTGGGCAGTCCGGAGCGGGTGGTCCCGGCGGGAGCCGGCTCGGCAGCCCGGCTGGCCCGGGACCAGCCTTCGTCCGCTGCCGTACGCCATGCCCCCGGGTCGATGGCGGGTGCGGCCGGGGCCGGGGCCGGGGCCGGGGCCGGGGCCGTCCGACCGGCCGGGGGCGGGGCGTACGTCGGCGGCGCCGACGGCCGTGCCCCGAACCCGTCCATTGTGGCGCCGAGGCCGTCGGCGCCCGGGGTGGCCGTCCCGTCGGTGCCGGAGCTGCCCGGGGTACGGGTCGGCAGTTTCGGTCGGGCCGGCGACGCGGCCGGCACCGACCCGGCGCTCGGCTGGCCGCCGTTGCCGATACGCAGGCCAAGGTCGGCCGCAGCGGTGGTGGCGGCGGGCGCGGGCGGCTCGTCGAAGTTGGGCCGGGTGAAGATCGCGGTGGCGTCGTCGCCGTGCGACCGGAACCAGACCGCCTCCATCTCCCGGAAGATCGGAGCCTCGGCGGGGAAGTCGGGCCGGGTGCTGACCGGTGCGGCGGGCACCGACGGAACGGCCGGCGGTGCCACAGCTCCCGGCCCGGCGACCGGCCCGACCGGGAGGCCCTGGGCGCCACGCCCGTCCGCGGTGTCCGCGGCGTCCGGGGTGGTGCCACGCCGAGGCAGCGGGTCGATGGTCGGGTAGGCAACTGTCGGGCTGCCCAGCGAGGCGCCAACGCCGTTGCCGTAGGCCGGCTGGGCCGGCGGGAGCGGGGCGGCGGGTGCCGGGGCGGCAGGTGCCGGCGGCATGGTCGAGCGCGGACCGGTGTAGCCACCTGCCTGCACGGCCGGGGTGGTGTCCCGCGAATCCAGCGGCGACTGCCACTGGGCGGGTGTCGGCGTGCTGGTCCGCCACTGGTCGGGCAGCGTCGCCGCCGACGTGGCGGCACCGGCGAACTGCTCGGCGTGACCGGCCGGGGTGAGCGGCGCCTGCTCCACGGCCATCGGCTGACGCGGCCGGGTGAGCACCTGCTCGCGGCCCCGGTTGCTGGGGAGCACCACTGTGGCGGCGGGCAACGTCACCTGGGCGACGGTGCCGCCCTCGACGTTGCGGCGCAACTCCACCCGGATGCCGTAGCGGGAGGCGAGCCGACTCACCACGGCCAGACCCATCAGTCGGAACGCGGCGACGTCCACGCTCGGTGGGGCCGCCAGCCGGCGGTTGAGCGAGTCGAGCTGGTCGTCGGTGAGGCCGAGCCCGCGGTCCTCGATCTGGATCAGCACGTAGTCGCGGATCCGGCGACCGTCGGCGACAACAGTGGTGTTCGGCGGCGAGAACCGGGTGGCGTTGTCGAGCAGCTCGGCGACGAGGCGTACCACGTCGTTGACCGCGTTCGCGGCGACCGAGATGTCGGTGTCCACGGTGCCGAATTCAATGCGGTTGTACAGCTCCACCTCGGACTGGGCGGCGCGCAGCACGTCCACCACGAGCGCGTTGTCGTGACGCGGTGCGCCGGAGTCGGCGCCGGCCAGGACGAGCAGGTTCTCGTCGTTGCGGCGCATTCGGGTGGCCAGGTGGTCCAGTTCGAAGAGCTGCGCGAGCCGCTTCGGGTCCTCCTCGCCGCGCTCGATCGCGTCCAGCTCGCCGATCATCCGGTCGACCAGGGTCTGACTGCGGCGGGCCAGGTTGAGGAACATCGCCGAGACGCTGGTACGCAGTGCCGCCTGCTCGGCGGCGACCCGCACCGCCTCCCGGTGTACGACGTTGAAGGCCAGCGCCACCTGACCGACCTCGTCGCGGGAGTTGAGCTGGATGGGGTCCCGGACCTGGCGGACGATCTCGTCCACCCCGCCGTCACCCACGCTGCCCATGTTCTGCAGCCGCTGCACGGCGTCGGGCAGGTCGTGGTTGGCCACCGAGAGCGCGCCCTCACGCAGTCGGCGCAGCGAGTGGTTGAGCGAGCGGGCCAGCACCACGGCCAGCGACACGGCGATGATCAGGGTCAACAGCACCAGGAT
Organism: Micromonospora sp. NPDC005324; assembly: GCF_040607155.1. Lineage (NCBI taxonomy): Bacteria > Bacillati > Actinomycetota > Actinomycetes > Micromonosporales > Micromonosporaceae > Micromonospora > Micromonospora sp. NPDC005324. The sequence continues at coordinate 107,270 of NZ_JBEXGE010000015.1, forward strand.
CGACTCGACCACTGCCTGCCGGATGACGTCCGAGCGGGCCTGGTCGGCCTGCTGGAGCAGTCGGTCCTGTAGTTGGATCTCGGCCCAGCGCATCAGGTCGTTCACGGCGCCGATGGCCGCGGTGGCGTCCTGCGCGGTGACCAGGGGGCGCTGCCCGACCGAGCGGGTGATGTCGGTGGCCACGCGATCGGCCAGGCCGACCGCGTCGCCGGAGACGGTGCTGTCGACCAGCGCGCGCTGCACCGGGTCGGCGGCCAGCGAGAAGGCGACCAGGGCCTCCTGCTGGCCGGTCAACGTTGCCACGAAGGAGGAGAACTGCTCCGGGTCGAGCTGGCCGGCCGTCAGCGCGGTGAAGGCGACGGCCTCTTCCTCGGCGACGGAAGCCTTGGCGCGGGCGAAGGCGGCGACCGCGCGCCGGCTGTCCGACAGGCTCTCGTCGCCGGGCAGCTGGGCCAGGCCGTCACCGTACGAGACCAGGTCGGTGAGGATGACTCCGTAGCGGAGCACCGCCTCGGCGACCGCCATCTGCCGGCGGTCCAGCACCTCCTGGCGGGTGCCGTCCAGGGTGGCCAGGTGGTCGTCGATGGCGGCCAGCCGCTCCCGCAGGGCGGCCGGCACGTCTCCGATCCGGCCCCGCTCGGCGCGGTACTCGTCCACCTGCTGCTGCGTCTGGCGGACCCGCAGGTTGTACGCGTCGGCCGGCTGCTGCGGAGCGGCGAGGTAGGCGGCCGCGGCCATCCGTTCGGCCTGAAGGTCCTGGGTGAGGGCGCTGACGTCGACGGAGAGGGCGGTCAGCGACCGGGCCCGGGTGGCGTCGAACGCGCCCTCGCCGACGGAGATCAGGCGGACCGTGGCCAGCGCGATCACCGCCGCCACCGGGACGACAAGAATCAACGCCAACTTGGACCGGATCCGGGCGTCACGCAGTCTCGGCATCCGTCGGCGCGCACGCCGACCGCTGTCGCCGAGCGCGGGCAGGGTCGTCGGTCCGGTGCTCACGACATCGCCTCCGTCGTTTCTTCCCCGCCTGAGCCGCCGAGCCATGCCGCAAGCGGAGGGGACCACGCGCGGCACGGCCGCGATTTCATCAGAGATGATCGTGTTTGGGAAGCCGCAGTGAGGTAGGAAACGGTCGGACGGAGCGCATCCCGTGATCCGGGCAACTGATACCTTCATTTCCGCAAGCCCCTGAACAGGGCATGTAACTCCAGAGTGGTCACGCGTGTATGCAAAGTGAGCTTTTGCAAACATTGCGTTACCCCAGCATGTGGGATGGCCGTCCCGAAAGTGCTGCCGGGGTCCGCGCTTGACCACAGCGCCGGCCATTGGCAAGGTTTTGCAGGCTTCGCGCACACCGTACGGCAGAGGAGATCCCGTCCTCCACTGAGGACGGATTAGCGGCGGTGACCGGGCAGCGCCCGCGCCCGCACCTGGAGGACTGAGTTGAGCCCCATCCGCTCCGCGACCATCGCGGCGCTCGCATCGGCCGTAGTGGCCACCACGCTCACCGGCTGCCAGTTTGGCGAGGCGGAACAGGACACGAGTCCGATCGTGATCGCTGCCGATCTCGAACTCTCCGGCGCCGCAGCCACGGTTGGCCGGACATACCAGCGAGCCCTCGAACTCAAGGTCGAGCAGTTGAACTCCTCCGGAGCACTGAACGGCCGGAAGATCGACCTGAAGGTGAAGGACAACCGTTCCGACTCGGCCGAGTCACTTCGCAACATCGTCGACTTCAGCAGCGATTCGAAGGTCAGCGCCATCATCATGGGCGGCTGCAACGAATGCGCGGTCGGGGCGGTCGGGACCATCAACGAGAAGCGGATTCCCACCATTGCGCTAGCCGCTTCCGGCGCGATCGCCGCGCCGGCCGCTGAACGGCGCTACGTGTTCAAGCTGGGCCCCAACGCCCCGGACAGCGCCGCCGCACTGACCACCGAACTGCGCCGCAACAACATCCGTAAGGTGGGGATGTTGGTCAGCGACGACAACTACGGCCAGGAGGGCGCGACGGCGCTCAAGAACGAGCTGGACAAGGCCAGGATCACGCTCCGACAGCAGCGGATCAAGACCACCGACACCGACGTCAGCCAGCAGGTCCAGCAGCTCGCGTCGGGCAAGCCCGACGCGATGGTGTTCTGGACCCCGCCGGAGCAGGCCACACTGGCCGCCACCAGCGCCCAGCAGACCACCTTCCGTGGGTCGATCTACTTCGACGCGGGGGCGGCCGGGGATCTCTTCCTCGGTGCGGCGGCCAAGGCGACCGAGAAGGCCACGCTGATTTTCACGCAGACCATGGTGATCGACGACGTGATCGCGACCACGCCGGCCAAGGCGGCGCGGCGGCAGTGGTTCCAGGACTACACGGCACGCTTCGGTGGCTACAACGGGTCCTCGTCGTTCGCCGCGGACGCCGTCCAGCTGATCGCCGACGCCGAACTGCGCGCCGGTGGTGAGATCGGCAAGGTGGACCGCAACGGCATCCGGGACGTGCTGGAGACGTCCCAGATGGACGGCCTCTCCGGCCCGATCCGCATGACGCCGGACAACCACAGCGGCCTGATGCCGCAGGCGCTCACCACGCTGGTCGCCCGCAACGGCCGCTGGCGGCTGGCGGGGTAGACGCTCGGGCCACACCTGACTCGCCTGCGGGTTCGACGGAACGGGCCGGCCTCCAAGTGGGGGCCGGCCCTTCGCGTTTCTTGGGGTCGATCTTGTGTTGTTCTGCCTTGGTCAGCGGCTGCTGGTGGTTTCTCGTACCCAGGGGAGGGCGAACCGCTCGATCAGCAGGAGCGCCGAGTAGAGCAGGATGCTCACCAGCGCCACCAGCATGATCGCCGCCCAGGCGGTGGCGGCGTCGCCGATGCCGGCGTACTGCGTGATGAGGTAACCGAGGCCGCTCTCGCCGGCCTGGAACTCACCGATCACCGCCCCGATCGCGGCCAGTGGCATGGCCACCTTGAGCCCGACGAAGATCTGCGGCAGCGCGGCCGGGAAGCGCACCTTACGGAACGCCTGCCAACGGGAGGCGTTCCAGGAACGCACCAGTTCGGCCAGGTCGGCCGGCGTGGTGGTCAGCCCGGTCGCTGTGGAGAGCACGATCGGGAAGAAGCAGAGCAGGAACACCATGGTCAGGATCGGCTTCTGACCCCAGCCGAGCGCCACCACCAGCAGCGGGCCGAGCGTGATCTTCGGCACCGCGTTCACAGCGACCAGCAGCGGCGTGAACATCCGCTCCACAGTGCGGGAACTGGCCAGCGAGAGCCCGATCAGCACACCGGCGACCACCGACAGGGCGAACCCGGTCAGGATCTCCAGCGTCGTGTCCCAGGTGTGTTCCAGCATCTGGGCGGGCTTCTCGACGAACGCGCTGAACACCTCGCCGGGTGGCGGCAGGGCGACAGGGTGTACCAGTTCCAGTCGGGCGATCAACCACCACGCCGCCAGCGCGACCAGGATGCCGACCGCGGGCAGCACCGCCTCGGCCCCGGCCCGCAGGCCGGCACCTCGACCCGTGCGCCCCGCCTCGGGGCCGGCACTCGGCGGCGCGGGTTCCGCCACCGCCGGGTCCGCTGACCGGACGTCGGTCATCTCTGTCCTCCTCGAAATCCCACGGCCCGCCGGGGGCCGACGAGCGACGGGGGTACGCCCCACCGGGATCGGCGGGACGTACCCCCTCATGACGACCGGACGATCAGGCCTTCGGCGCGAGGCTGAAGTCGATGATCTGCTCGGGGGTGATGTTCTGCTTCAGCGCGCCGGCGCCCTGCAGGATGGCGATGCTCTTGGCGACCCGACCGCTGTCCAGGGTGCCGATCGCGGTGCCGGTGTTGCCGGAACGGACGTACGCGGCCATCAGCTCCAGCTCGGCGGCGGCGGCGACCGGGTTGGCGGTCTCGACGTTCTTCTTCAGGATCTCGCCGGCCTCCTTGGGGTTGGCCAGGCTGTACTCCAGGCCCTTGAGCAGCGCCGCGGTGAACCGCTTCACCATCTCGGGCTTCTCCTTGGCGGTCTTCGAGGAGGTGATCAGCACGTTGCCGTAGAGGTCCTGCATCACGTTGCTGTACGGCAGCATGACTGCCTTCTTCTTGGCCACCGCCTCGATGGTCGGCTGACCGACGACGAACTGGCCGATGCCGTCCACCTGGCCGGTGGCCAGCGTGCTGATCAGGTTCTGCGCCTCACCGTTGACCCAGGTCACCTTGGTCGCGTCCACACCGGCGAGCCGGGCGTACGTCGGGAAGAGGTTGCGGACCACGGACCCGGGAGTGTCGGCGAGCTTCTTGCCCTCCAGGTCCTTCGGCGAGCTGATGTTCTTGCCCTCGACGGTGGCGATGCCCGCCATGGTGCGCTGCTGGATCGCGGCCACCGCGGTGAAGTCCTTGGCCTGGCCGTTGCCGAGCTGGAGCAGACCGCCGGTGAGGTCGATCGGGCCGAAGTCGGCCTGGCCGCCGACGACGGTCTGGATCACGCCACCGGTGCCCTGACCAGCCTTGATCTCGACGTCGAAGCCGGCTTCCTTGAAGAAGCCCTTGTCCTTCGCCACCCAGGCGTAGGAGTCACGGCCGAAGTTACCGAACGAGGTGAGGTAGGTCACCTTATCCGGCGTCTTGCCGTCGCCGCCCTTGGCATCGCCGGCCGAATCCGACCCGCTGCTGCAGGCGGAGACAAGGGCGAGGGCGGTGGCCAGCGCGGCCGTAGCGACCGTACGGGTCAGCCTTCTCATCAGTGCACCATGTCCTTTCCGACCGGGGCCGACAGGCCACCGGAGGGGGTTGTCGTGACGGGCCGGCGGGAGGGGTGGAAGCCGGGCGCCGCCGTCGTGAGGGGACTCTTCGCGGGCACAGCGTACGAGAAACCCACAGTTGTGACGCCAGGCGTATCGGGTTGCGGAACGGAAACAACCTGACGACCACCCCAGCCGGTGCCATACCTCGACAGGGCGGCTAGCCTTTGTCGGATTCCTGACCGTCGACTCAGCGGAGGTACGCCGGAGATGATCCGACTGTCCGGGGTGTCCCGTACCTTCGAAGGCCGATCCGGCCGGGTGGAGGCGCTGCGCGGCATCGACCTCGACGTCGCCGAGGGCGAGTTCGTCGCCGTGCTCGGCCGGTCCGGCTGCGGCAAGTCCACACTGCTGCGGCTGATCGCCGGGCTGCTCCCGCTGAGCGCCGGCGAGATCACCGTCGCCGGTACGCCGATCGCCCGCCCCCGCCAGGACATCGCCATGCTGTTCCAGAAGCCGGCGCTGCTGCCCTGGCGCACAGTGCTGGACAACGTCCTGCTGCCGGTGGAGATCTTCGGCTGGGGCCGCGCCAAGCACCGGGAGCGGGCCCGGCAACTGCTCGACGTGGCCGGGTTGGCCGGCTTCGAGAAGCGGCTGCCGCACGAGCTCTCCGGCGGCATGCAGCAGCGGGTGTCGCTGTGCCGGTCGTTGATCGGTGAGCCCCGGGTGATGCTGATGGACGAGCCGTTCTCCGCGCTGGACGCGCTCACCCGCGAGGAACTCTCCGGCGAACTCCAGCGGGTGCACATGGAGAACAAGCCGACAATCGTCTTCGTCACCCACTCGATCGACGAGGCGGTGCTGCTCGCCGACCGGGTGGTCGTGCTGAGCCCCCGCCCCGGCCGGATCCGCAAGGTCGTCGACGTCAACATCCCCCGGCCCCGCACCCTGGGCCGCAACGCCCACCTGGCCGACGTCGCCCAGGTCAGTGCCGACCTGCACGAACTGCTGATGGAACGCGAGCAGCCGGCCACCGCCGGCGCGGAAGGACACTGACCATGCGGGTGTCGGTCTTCACCGAGCCGAACCGTGGCGCCAGCTACGACACCCAGCTCCGGTTCGCCCGGCTGGTCGAGACCTGCGGATACGAGGGCTTCCTCCGCGCCGACCACTACCAGTCGATGGGCGCCGACCCGGGCCTGCCCGGCCCCACGGACGCCTGGCTGACCCTCGCCGCGCTGGCCCGGGAAACCGAGCGGATCCGACTCGGCACGCTGGTGACGTCGGCCACGTTCCGTCTGCCCGGCCCCCTCGCCGTGATGGTCGCGCAGGTCGACCAGATGAGCGGTGGCCGGGTCGACCTCGGCATCGGCGCCGGCTGGTACGAGCGCGAGCACACCTCGTACGGCATCCCGTTCCCGGCGGTCGGCGAGCGCTTCGACCGGTTGGCCGAGCAGCTGGAGGTGATCACCGGGTTGTGGGGAACCCCGTCCGGCGAGACCTACAGCTTCACCGGCGACCACTACCGGCTGGTGGACGCGCCCGCCCTGCCCAAGCCGGTGCAGGTGCCCGGCCCGCCGATCATCGTCGGCGGGCGCGGTCCCAAGCGCACCCCCGAACTGGCCGCCCGGTACGCCACCGAGTTCAACATGCCGTTCAAGTCCGTGGCGGCCACCGCCGAGGCGTACGACCGGGTGCGCGAGGCGTGCGAGCGCACCGGACGGACGGAGTCCGGGCGCGACCCGTTGGTGCTCTCCGCCGGAATCGTCGTCGCCATCGGCCGGACCGACGCGGAGGCCCAGCGTCGGGCCGCACCCCTGCACGAGAAGAGCGCGCTGCCACCGGAGGACCCGGTGGTCGGCTCCCCCGCGCAGCTCGCGCAGCGGATCGGTGAGTTCGCCGCGATCGGCACCACCCGGGTCCACCTACGCCTTGTCGACTTCGATGATCTCGACCACCTTGAGCTGATCGCCGCCGAGGTGCTGCCCCAACTGGACGGAGCACGATGACCGACGTGATCGACGGAACCGAACTCGGACCGGTGGGTCAGGAGATCGTGTACGAGAACGACCGGGTCCGGGTCTGGCACATCCGCCTCGAACCGGGCGAGCGGCAGCCGCTGCACCGGCACGACCACCCCTATCTGGTGGTGGCGATCGAGGGCGCCAAGAACGTCGTACAGACCATCGACGGCACCCGGATCGACGCCGACGAGCCCACCGGCGGAGTGGTCTACCGGGACCCGGGCGCGGTGCACATGCTGACCAATGTCGGGGATACGACTTACCTGGCCCGGCTGGTCGAGCTCAAGTAGACCCGCCGATGGCCACCGGCGTGCCGCGCGGCGCGCCGGTGGCAATCGGGTGTACCGGGTGCGTAACGTGCCGGACATGGCCTTTCGGACCTGGGGCAGACTGCTGCTCACGGCGCTCGGGGTGAGCGTGCTGGCCGGAGCCGGCCAGCTCGGCGTCGCGTACGGTTTCGGCATCGTCCGCCTGACCGGCGCATTCACCGGTACGACCGTCAACCAGTGGCCGGCCCAGCTCGTCTGGGTGGGCTGGTTCGCCGCGAACGCAGCCGTCGCCGGCGCCGTCCTGACCGGACGCCTCGCTCGCCGCGACACTCCGCCGGCCAGCACCGGCCGACAGTTGGCGGTCGGTGGTGCGGCGGCGCTCGGCGCCACAGTCATCGCCCCGCTCTGCATGCAGCCCGCCCGTGCCGCGGAGTTGATCTCCGTCGACCCGGTCTGGGCTGTGGGCATCTGCGCCATGGTCGGTGCGGTGATCGGGGCGGGGGCCGCGATCGCCGTCCTGTTCCGGCCCGAGCTGGGCTGGAACATGGCGGCCGTGGCCGGCGCGGTCTGGCTGCTGGCGCTGATCTCCGTCCTACCGTCGCTCGGCACTGTCGGCCCACTGCCGACCGTCCGGCTCGGCGTACTGGAGCCGAGCTGGCTCGACGACGCCGCCGCACAGCGGCTGGCGCTGCTCCTGCTGCCCATCGTGGCGCTGCTGGCCGGCGCGGCGACCGCGGGGCTGGCTCGCTGGCGGGGCCAGGCGCCACTGGTCAGCGGGGCCACCGGGGTGGCCGGTCCGGTGCTGGTGGCGTTCGCCTACCTGACCGCCGGTCCGGGCGACGCTGTGGACCGCTACCAGGCCGCCCCCTACTACGGCTCGTTGATCGCGATCCTCGCCGGAGCACTCGGCGCGGCCGCCGCCGCGCTGCTGCGCTGGCCGACGGGCACCCGTGCGGCCGATCCGCAGGCCATCGAGCCCACCGCCATCCTGCGCCCGCTGCCCGCCGGCCCGGCGCTGCCCAGCGCGGCGAACGACCGGGACAGCGCCGAGCGCACCGACACGGAGACGACAAACGCCGAGCTGGCCACCGCGCAGCCCGGCGGCGTCGTCGCGGGTCCGTGGGCGGCGGGCGACCCCGATTCCGTACGCACCGTCCCGGCCCACTGGGACTGGCCGGAGACCACAGCGAGCGGACAGCACGGTCCGGCTCCCGCCACTGCTTCTTCCGCGGCCCCGACTCCCGCCGCCCCGACCCGGCCGGCGGCCTGGCTGACCGCGCCGACCGGTGAGTTCAGCGCCGCAGGGCAGACGCTCCCGCGTCACGATGATGTCCCGGCCACGACCGAACCCTCGGCCAGCACCGACGTCAGCAAGGTCACCGACGCCTCCGCGACCGGCACCACGGCCGGACGCGTCGACGCCGCGACCCCGACGGGCGGCCGAGCGGCCGACACGCTGACCGGCAGCACGGCGACGGGCACGAGCGGCAGCACGGCGACCAGCGGCGGGCCGACCGATGGGCGCACCACCCGCAGGTCCGCCGCCACCCCGAGCAGCACGGGTGCACAGGATTCCGGCACGACCAGCGCGGCCGCGACCAGCGCTCCGACCAGCTCGGACGCGCCCAGCCCCGCGACCGGCAGCACCGCCCGGACCAGCGCAGCCGCGACCAGCGCGGGCAGCGCGGGCACGAGCAGCGCGGGCACGAGCAGCGCGGGCACGAGCAGCGCGGGCACGAGCAGCGCGGGCACGGGCAGCACGGGCATGGGCAGCACGCAGGCGACCAGCGCAGGCACGGCCGGCCAGGACACGCCCGAGGCACCGCCGACGATCAAGCCGCGACGTAGCCGTAAGCCGAAGGCCAACCCGGACGCCACCGCCTCCGACGTGGCTGACGACACATCCTCTGCCGGCTCGGCAACCACCAGCGAGACGACCACCAACGCGACGACCACCAACGCAACGACCACCGACGCAACGACCACCGACGCAACGACCACCGACGCGACGCCCGCCCCCGAGACGACCACCGGCCGCGCCACGAAGGGCACCCGGCCGGGCAGGTCCGCCGACAGCACCGGCTCCGACGCGGCCACCATGACTCCGTCGTCCAGCCGGGGAAGCCTGGGTGAGCGGTCGAGCTCGACCTCCGACGTCCCCTCGGCTGCTGCCGCCGGCACGGCAGCGGCAGCCCGGACCACCGCTGCCGGCGCGAAGCGGGCACCGGCCACCCCCGTCACCGGCTCGAAGCGACCGCCAGCCGCCTCGACGACCGCCGCAACGGGCGCGACGCAGGTACCGGCCGACCCGGAGTCCCCGACCACGGCAACCGACGCCACACAGACCCCGACCACCGTGACGCCAGCACCGACCACCGCAAACGGCGCGACGCCAGCAACGGCGGCGCCGACCACCGCGGCCGGCCAGGTTGGTGCGGAAGCCACAGCGCGCGTCCCGAAGGCCGGCACGGGCAGCACGGCAGCACCGGCCGACGCGACAAGCGGTTCTGCAATCGCCGGGGCTCGTGGCACCGACAGCGCGCGGCCCGCCGCCGAGGACGTTCCCACCGCCGGGCTGTTCGGGGCCACCGCCGCCAGTGACCCGGACGCGGACCGGTGGACGCCCGCGCCGTCGGCCTGGCCGGTCACCCCGACGTGGACGGTGCCACCGCAGGCCTCCGAGCCGGAGGCAACCACATCTGAGTCGTCGAGCAATCCCGACGAGCCGACCGGGCCGACGCCCAGGCCCCGCCATCGGGCACCGTTGCCGGACCTGAGCCGGGCCGGCACCTGGAACGCATTCGACACCTCTCGGCGCCGCGGCACGGGATCGCCGGACAGCTCGACGGCACGGACAGCGCCGACCGACGCCAGCGAGACCGCCATTCCGGCCGAACACCCGGCTCCGACGGAGTTCCCGGGGACGCTGGGCGCGCCCTCCGACTCCGCCACCATCAGCGCCGCCACCGCCGACAGCGCCACCGCCGCCGGTGCCGGTGCCGGCACCGGCGATCTGACGCCCGCTGACGCCGCGTCGGCAACGCCGACGCCCCCGAAGGTGGCGGAGCAGCCCTCCCGGCGAGGGCGACTCGGCGGGCTGTTCCGCCGCAACCGGTCCCGCGCCGACGAGGAGAGCCCGAAGACGTCGGACGCCGCCGAGCCGCTGGCGACCCAGGACGAGGAGTTCGTCGACTGGGTCGCCGGTCTGAGCAAGCCGGTGTCGGACAACGAGCCCGAGCAGGAGAACGGCCGCCGGTCGTTGCGCTCCACCGGTCGACACCACCGCGACTGACCCGCCGCGCAGCGAGCAGACGCACCGACCGATCGCCGCTTGATCGACTCGGGTTCATTGAAACCGGGCTGTCCCGAGCTGCCAGACACCCCGACATCAATGAAGCCGAGTCGAACGCCCCGCGACGCCGGACGGCGCCCCGGGATGACTCACGGGGTGGGTCAGGCGAGCGGTAGGTAGACCCGGCTCCCGCCGGAGACGAACTCCTCCGACTTGTCCTTCATGCCGCGCGCCGCGTACTCCTTGAGCTCTTGGGTGATCTTCATGGAGCAGAACTTCGGGCCACACATCGAGCAGAAGTGCGCGGTCTTCGCCGGCTCCGCGGGCAGGGTCGCGTCGTGGTACGACCGAGCGGTCTCCGGGTCCAGCGACAGGTTGAACTGATCTTCCCAGCGGAACTCGAACCGCGCCTTCGACAGGGCGTCGTCCCAGGCCTGCGCGCCGGGGTGCCCCTTGGCCAGGTCCGCCGCGTGTGCCGCGATCTTGTACGCGATCACGCCCGCCTTCACGTCGTCGCGGTCCGGCAGGCCGAGGTGCTCCTTCGGCGTGACGTAGCAGAGCATCGCGGTGCCGAACATGCCGATCATCGCGGCGCCGATCGCCGAGGTGATGTGGTCGTACGCGGGCGCGATGTCGGTGGTCAGCGGACCGAGCGTGTAGAAGGGCGCCTCGTGGCACCACTCCTGCTGAAGGTCCACGTTCTCCTTGATCTTGTGCATCGGCACGTGACCGGGGCCCTCGATCATCACCTGGACGTCGTACGCCCAGGCGACCTTCGTCAGCTCACCGAGGGTGCGCAGCTCGGCGAACTGCGCCTCGTCGTTGGCGTCGGCGATCGAACCGGGGCGCAGGCCGTCACCGAGGGAGAACGTCACGTCGTAGCGCGCGAGCAGCGCGCACAGCTCCTCGAAGTTGGTGTAGAGGAAGTTCTCCTCGTGATGCGCCAGGCACCACGCCGCCATGATCGAACCGCCCCGGGACACGATCCCGGTCACCCGGTCCACTGCCAGCGGCACGTACGGCAGGAGCACCCCGGCGTGCACGGTCATGTAGTCCACGCCCTGCTCGGCCTGCTCGATCACGGTCTCCCGGAACACCTCCCAGCTCAACTTCACCGGGTCGCCGCCGACCTTCTCCAACGCCTGGTAGATCGGCACCGTTCCAATCGGGACCGGCGAGTTCCGCACGATCGCCTCACGAGTCTCGTGGATCCGCTTACCAGTGGACAGGTCCATCACGGTGTCCGCGCCCCAGCGGGTGGCCCAGGTCAACTTCTCCACCTCCTCCGCGACCGACGAGCTGACCGCCGAGGTGCCGATGTTGGCGTTCACCTTGACCAGGAACGCCTTACCGATGATCGCCGGCTCGCACTCCGGGTGGTTGACGTTGAGCGGGAGCACCGCCCGACCGGCGGCGATCTCGGCCCGCACGAGTTCCGGGTCGACGTTCTCCCGGATCGCCACGAACTCCATCTCCGCCGTCACCACACCGGCCCGCGCGTACGCGAGCTGGGTGGGCCGGCGACCGTCCACCCCGGCGAGCGGCGTGCCCGCCCCCCGCACCGGCGCCACGTCACCCCGCTCGGCGATCCACGGCCCGCGCAGCGGCGGCAGCCCCACCTCCGGGTCCGAACCAGGGCCGGACGTGTCGTAGAGCCGCACCGGCGGCAGGTCCCCGGTCAGCCCCACCTCCGCGAACGGCACCCGGACATCCGGCCGCGAACCCTCGACGTACACCTTGCCTCGTGCGTGCATGACAGCCTCCCTGGTGATCAAGCGGACCAGCCGAAGTGGTTCAGCGGTCCGCGCCCCGCGCCCAGCTCCCAGCCCCGCGCGCCGGTCAGCGCACGGAGCACGTACTCCTTCGCGGCCCCCACGGCGGTCGGCACCGGATCGCCCAGACCGAGCCGCACCGCGATCGCCGCCGAGAACGAGCACCCGGTGCCGTGGGTGTGCCGTGTGGTCACCCGGGGTGCGCGCAACAGCGTGGTGACGCCGCCGCCGTGCAGCACGTCGACCGCCTCGCCCCCGTCCAGGTCACCGCCCGTGACCACCACGTACTCCGGGCCGCCGGCCACCAGGGCCTCGGCGGCGACGACCATCGCGGCCACGTCGTCCACCGGGCGTCCGGTGATCGCTGCGGCCTCCGCGCAGTTCGGGGTCGCCACAGTGGCGTACGGCAGCAGCCGCTCCACCGCGCCCACCACTCCCAGCCGGTGACCACTCGTGGCGACCAGCACCGGGTCGACGACGAGCTGAGGCAGCCGGCCGTCCCGGGCCGCCTCGGCCACCACGTCCGCGATCGCCGGGGTGCCGAGCATCCCCGTCTTCACCGCGCAGACGGTGAAATCGGTGAGCACGCTGTCCAACTGCTCGGTGACAGTGCGCGGGGGCAGCGGCAGCACCGCGTCGACACCCCTGGTGTTCTGCGCGGTGACCGCCGTGAGGACGCTGGTGCCGTACGCGCCAAGTGCGGCGAAGACCTTGAGGTCGGCCTGGATGCCCGCGCCGCCGCCGGAGTCCGAGCCGGCAATGGTGAGGATGGTGCGCGGGGTCATTTTCCCTCGCTTTTGGTTGCGGTTGGGGGCTGCGGCCGACCGTGCCCACTCCGGGCGGTCAGGCTTGATCCCTGCGTGGGCACGGTCGGCCGCAGCCCCCGTCGTGGGGACCTGGGTGCCTCCGCGCGGGTTTGGGTCAGCACAGGGGTGACCGCCTCTGCATAAGCGCTCGTCAGGGTGGCGGCTACCGCACACGGGTCTTCGGCTCGCATGAGTGCGCCCAGCACTGCCACCCCGACGGCTCCCGCCTGGACGCAGGCGGTTACCTGTTCCGGGGTTTCGACTCCGCCCAGGGCCAGCAGTGGCACGGGGGTGGCCTCGACCAGCTTTCGCAGGCCGTCCGGTCCCAGGGGTGGGCCGTAGCCCGGTTTTGTCTTTGTGAGCCAGACCGGGGAGATGGTGGCGTAGTGCTCGGTGGTCAGGCGGCTCAGCTCGGGTTGGTGGTGGCAGGAGCGGCCTACCAGGCCATGGGCTGGCGGTGGGTACGGGCCGGCGGCGGGCAGGTGCACGGCGTCGCCGCCGAGCGGGTCGGGGCCGGCCACGACGAGGGTCCCGCCGACGTCGGCGAGGATCGCGCGCAGGTCGGCGGCGAGGGCGACGCGTTCGGCACGCGGCAGGTCCTTCTCCCGCAGCACCACCCAGCGCACTCCCCCGGCCACGGCGCCCGCCACCACCCGGTCGAGCCGGCTCCGCGCAACGAGCCGGTCGGTCAACACGACAACCCCGGACGGCGGGATCACAGCTCGGGTCTTCCCTCGTCAGGAGTGGAGGCGAGCGCGTGGAAGCGGCGCTCGATCCGGCCGGCCCGGGCCGCCAGACGTCCGGCCTCGACCGCGTACCGCATCGCTGTGGCCATCACCACCGGGTCGGCCGCCCGGGTGACAGCGCTCGCCAGCAGCACCCCGTCACAGCCCAGCTCCATGGCCAGCGCCGCGTCGGACGCGGTGCCGATGCCGGCGTCGAGGATCACCGGCACGTCCACACCCTGCCGGATGAGTCGAATGTGGTGCGGGTTGCCGATGCCGAGCCCCGAACCGATCGGCGAGCCGGCCGGCATCACCGCGGCGCAGCCCACGTCGGCGAGGCGGCGGGCGAGCACCGGGTCGTCGCTGGTGTACGGCAGCACTGTGAAGCCGTCGGAGACCAACTCCTCGGCGGCGCGGAGCAGCTCCACCCCGTCGGGCAGGAGCGTCCGCTCGTCGCCGATCACCTCCAACTTGACCCAGTCGGTGTCGAACGCGTCCCGGGCCAACCGGGCCACCTTCACCGCCTCGGTCGCGGTGTGGCACCCGGCGGTGTTCGGCAGCAGGCGTACGCCGCACCGGTCCAGCAGCTCCAGCAACCCACCGGTGGAGCCCGGCGCCGTGCCCACCCGACGCAGCGCCAGAGTGACCAGCTCGGTGCCGGACGCCCGGATCGCCTGCTCCAGGACGTGCAGGTTCGCGGCGCCGCCGGTACCGAGGATCAGCCGTGAGGTGAAGGTCTCCCCACCCAGCTCGAACGGCACGCCGCTCACCCGCCCTGCGCCGCGGTGAGCACCTCGACCCGGTCACCGTCGCGCAGCGCCCGGGTCGGCCAGCCGGCACGGGGCACCACCTCGCCGTTGACAGCGACCGCCACCCCACGTGGCTGCGCCACGATGTCGCGGACCAGGTCCGCCACGGACGCGCCGGCGGCGACGTTGCGCCCGGCCCCGTTCACCGTCAACTCCACAGGTCCCCCTCCATCGTCGGTTCAGGTCCGCCCGACGCGGCCACCGCGACAGCGTCGAAGCGGTCAGCCCCGAAGGGCGCGAGCAGCGCGTCGGGTACGCCGCCGAGCACCAGGTCGGCGATCAGGTCGGCGGTGATCGGGGTGAGCACGATGCCGTGCCGGTGATGCCCGGTGGCGGCCAGGACGTCCGGTCGGTCGGGCAGCGGCCCGAGGATCGGCGCGTTGTCAGGGGTGCCCGGGCGCAGCCCGGCGACCGCCTCGACCAGGTCGTACTCGGCCAGTTCGGGCAGCAGGTCGACTCCGGCGCGCAGCAGCCGCTGCACGGCGCCGGCGGTGACGGTGGTGTCGGAGCGCTCCTCGACCGTCGCGCCGAGCACCACCTCACCGTCGGCGCGGGGCACCAGGTAGACGTGCTCGCCGTCGGCGTACCCCCGGATCACGTGCCGGAAGCCCGGCGCGACGCCGTCGGGCGCGCGGAGCCGGAGGATCTGGCCCTTCACCGGCCGCACGGGCAGGCCGGTGAGCGCGGCTGCCCCGCAGCCGGCGGCGACCACGGTGACCGGCGCGTCCACGTCGGACAGGGACCGGACCGGCTGCGGCGCGAGCACCGCGCCGGCCCGCTGCGCGGCCGTGCGCAGCGCGGGCACCAGCAGCCGCGGGTCGACCTGGTGGTCGGTGGGCGCGAGCGCGCCGCCGCGCACCCGTGGGGCGAGCGCCGGTTCGCGCTCGCGCAGCTCGCTGGGGCGCAGCGGCGTCACGGGCAGGCCCAACCCCTGCTGGTACGCCCACAGCCGACGCGCCTCGGCCAGGTCGTCGCCGGTGAGCCCGACCATCAGGGTGCCCTCGGTCCGGTAGCCGATCTCGACTCCGGTCGTCTCGGTCAACTCGGCGGCGAACGCCGGCCAGCGGGCCGCGGACGCCAGCAGCAACCCGGTCAGCTGCCGCTCACCGAAGTACGCCTCGGCGACCGGGGAGAGCATGCCGGCGGCCACCGCCGACGCGCCCGAGCCGGGCGCCGGATCGTGCACCACCACCCGCAGCCCGCGCGCGGCGCAACGCCAGGCGATCGCCAACCCGATCGGCCCCGCCCCCACCACTGCCACGTCCGGCCGGACCCGGTCGCTCGACGGCGGTGACGGGGACCGGCCGGTCAGCACGTCAGGGCCTCGATCAGCTCGGCGGTAGCCAGTGCCGGGTCGGCGGCGGCGGAGACGGCACCGACCACCGCCACCCCGTACGCCCCGGCGGCCCGCAGCGCCGGCACCCGGGCGGCGGTCACCCCCCCGATCGCGATGACCGGGACGTCGACGGCGTCGACGACGGCGCGTACCCCGGCGGGCCCGATGGGGTCCGGCAGGCCGGTCTTGGTGCTGGTGGTGTGACACGGCCCGACGCCGAGGTAGCTGGCGCCCGCGGCGACGGCCTCGTGCGCCGGGCCCGGCGCGCGGGCGGTGGCGCCCAGCACGCCGGTGGGGCCGAGCACCAGGCGGGCGGCGGCGACCGGCAGGTCGTCGGCGCCGACGTGGCCACCGGCGGCACCGGCCGCCAGCGCCACGTGCAACCGGTCGTTGACCAGGCAGGTCGCCCGGTACGAGGCGCAGAGCGCCAGCACCCGCCGGGTCAGGTCGTACGCCTCGCGATCGGTGGCGGAATCCTCGACCCTGACCTGCACCACCAGGTCGGCGTGGGCCACGGTGAGGGCGGCGCGAACCACGGCGAGTGGGTCGCGACCCGCTCGGGTGTCGGTGATGAGATGCAATCGCCCCAGGGACGGCACGGCAACGCTCCTCCCTGCGCCGGCATTACCCGGATCAGGTTCAACGGTCGGGGGCTGTCAGCCCCCCTCTCAGCCCGGTACACCGGGCTCCCGTGGGTTACTTGCGTGTCACCGTACGACAGATCCGCCGGCCTGCCAAGACGTGGGTCGGCGGTGGCCGGCGGGCCGGGCCGCACCAGAACGACCGAGATCCATGGGGCACTTCATACGGTCCTGTTCGGAATGTCGCCTCCCGTTGCCGAACCGTTACCCGTCTGCATCTTGCCCGACATCGAGCCAGCCGAATTAATTTGTTCAGCGATTCGACAAAATGTCGGCGGGGCACCCTGGCACGGTGTGACCACCGGCTCCATCAGGGAGGGCCTTCGGCGAGCCGACTCCCGCGAGCTCTGTCACTACGACACAGGAGGCGGCGTGTCCCGTTCTCGTCGTGCCCGCGTACCCATCACCGCAACCCTGATCTCCCTGGCCATGGCCTCGACCACCCTGTTCGGCGCGCCCGCCCAGGCGGCCGCCCAGGTCCCCCCACGGGATGCAAAAGCCGCAGCCCCGGTCAGCCAGGTGGCGCCGAAGGCGCCAAAGGCCGCGGCCGATCCCTTCTCCGTCCTCGTCTTCTCCAAGACCGCCGGCTTCCGGCACGACTCCATCCCCACCGGCGTCGCCGCCATCCAGCAGCTCGGCGTCGACAACGGATTCACTGTGGACAACTCCGAGGACGGGGCCGCGTTCAACGACGCCAACCTGGCGAAGTACAAGGCGGTGATCTGGCTCTCCACCACCGGTGACGTGCTCAACGCCGACCAGCAGGCGGCGTTCGAGCGCTACGTGAAGGCCGGCGGCGGTTACGTCGGCATCCACGCCGCGTCGGACACCGAGTACAGCTGGGCCTGGTACGGCGACCTGGTCGGCGCGTACTTCGCCAACCACCCGCAGAACCAGCAGGCCACTGTCAAGGTGGAGGACCACGCACACCCGTCCACGGCCGGGTTGCCGGACCGGTGGTCCCGGTTCGACGAGTGGTACAACTACCAGACCAACCCCCGGCCGGACGTGCACGTGCTGGCCAGCCTGGACGAGAAGAGCTACACCCCCGGTGCCGGCGCGATGGGTGCGGACCACCCGGTCGCCTGGTGTCAGGACTACGACGGTGGCCGGTCCTGGTACACGGGCCTGGGGCACACCCGGGAGTCGTACGCCGAGCCCGAGTTCCTCTCCCACCTGCTCGGCGGCATCCGCACCGCGGCCGGTGTCGAGAACGCCGACTGCGGCGCCTCGAAGACCTCGAACTTCGAGAAGGTCACGCTGGACAGCAACACCAGCAACCCGATGGAGTTGGACGTCGCCCCCGACGGGCGGGTCTTCTACATCGAGCGCGACGGTCGCGTGCAGATCGTGAAGCCGGACACCGGCAACACCGTCACCGCCGTCGACCTGGACGTCTTCACCGGTAACGAGGACGGCCTCATCGGCCTCCGGCTCGACCCTAACTTCGCCACCAACAAGTGGGTGTATCTGTACTACGCCCCGAACGACGGAGTCACCCGCAACCTGCTGTCCCGGTTCACGGTCTCCGGCGACACCATCGACCTGGCCAGCGAGAAGCAGGTGCTACGGGTCGACACGCAGCGCAACACCTGCTGCCACGCCGGTGGCAGCATGGCCTTCGACGGCGACGGCAACCTCTACCTGGCCACCGGCGACAACACCAACCCGTTCGAGTCGAACTCGTACTCGCCGATCGACGAGCGGGCGGGGCGCCAGGACTACGACGCGCAGCGCACCTCCGGCAACACCAACGACCTGCGCGGCAAGGTGATCCGGATCCACCCGGAGGACGACGGGACGTACACCGTTCCGGCGGGCAACCTCTTCGCTGCGGGTACCGAGAAGACCCGTCCCGAGATCTACGCGATGGGCTTCCGCAACCCGTTCCGGATCGGCACCGACCCGAAGACCAACACGCTGTACGTCGCGGACTACGGACCGGACGCCAACGCGGACAACCCGAACCGGGGCCCCCGCGGTCTGGTCGAGTGGAACGTCGTCACCCCCGGCAACTACGGCTGGCCGTACTGCACGGGCACGAACGAGGCGTACAACGACTACACGTTCCCGTCCGGCCCGAGCGGTCCGAAGTTCGACTGCGCCGCCCCGGTGAACAACTCGCCCAACAACACGGGCCTGACCAACCTCCCGCCGGTGGTCCCGGCGACCGTCGACTACGGGTACGCCGGTGACGCGCGTTACCCGGAGATCGGCGGCGGCGGTGCCCCGATGGGCGGCCCGGTCTACCGCTACGACGCCGACCTGAACTCGAACCGCAAGTGGCCGGCGTACTACGACGGCAAGGCTCTGCTCGGTGAGTGGAACCAGAACAAGATGTACACCATGCAGCTGACCCCCGACGGCAAGTCGTTGGTGGACATCAACCAGTTGCTCACCGGCATGAGCATGGTCCGGCCGATGGACTTCGAGTTCGGCCCAGACGGCGCGCTGTACCTGATCGAGTGGGGCAGCGGCTTCGGCGGCAACAACGACAACTCGGGCGTCTACCGGATCGACTACACCGCCGGTGACCGCGCCCCGATAGCGGCGGCGTCCGCCAACCCGACCTCGGGTCCGGCGCCGTTGACGGTGACCTTCTCCAGCGCCGGCTCCCGGGACCCGGACGGTGGCACGCTCACCTACGCCTGGACGTTCGGCGACGGGCAGACCTCGACCGAGGCCAACCCGACCCACACGTACGCCACGGCGGGCAACTACACCGCCCAGCTCACCGTCACCAACCCCAAGGGCCGGACCGCTGTGGCCAACGTGCCGGTCACCGTGGGCAACACCGCGCCGACGGTCTCCATCGAGTTCCCACCGGATGGCGGCTTCTTCAACTGGGGTGACCAGGTCCGCTACTCGATCAAGGTGACCGACCCCGAGGACGGGCAGATCGACTGTGACCGGGTGCAGCTTCAGGTGCTGCTCGGTCACGACGAGCACGCCCACCCGCTGGAGCAGCACACCGGTTGCACCGGCACCGTCCAGACGTCGCTCGCCTCCGGGCACGGCGCCGAGGCGAACGTCTTCGCGGTCTTCGAGGCGACCTACACCGACGAGGGTGGTGCCGGCGGCGCCGGTGCCCTGACCGGTCGGCAGATCGAGATCCTCCAGCCGAAGCAGAAGCAGGCCGAGTACTTCACCGCCACCGGGCGCGCCCCGGTGAGCACCGGCGGTGGAGACCCCGGCGTGCAGCGGGAAGCCGGCGCCGACACCGCCGGAGGCGGCCAGAGCGTCGCCTTCATCGAGGATGGCGACTGGTGGTCGGTCGCTCCGGCGGACCTGACCAACATCACCGAGATCCGCTTCCGGGCCGCCTCCGCCGCCGCTGGCGGTCGGATCGAGGTTCGCGCGGGTGCTGTCGACGGACCGGTGGTCGCCACTGCCGTCGTACCGTCGACCGGCGCGTGGCAGACGTACACGGACGTGAGCGCACCGGTCACCGGCGCCGCGAGCGGCTCGCTGTACTTCCTGGCCCGCGACCCGAACGGCGGAACGGGTTCGCTGTTCAACGTCAACTGGATGGACTTCGTCGGCCGCGGTGTCACCGAGAACGGGCCGCCGGTGGTCAGCGCCACGGCCACCCCGGCCACCGGCACCGCGCCGGTCACCGTCGCGTTCGACGGCACGGCCACCGACGACGAGGGCGACACCCCGTTGACGTACGCCTGGGACTTCGGTGACGGAGGCTCGGCGACCACACTGGACGCCAGCCACACCTACACCAGCCCGGGCACCTTCACGGTCACCCTCACGGTGACCGACAGCAAGGGCGCCAAGTCGTACGCCACGGTGCCGGTGCGGGTCGACGCGCCGGACACGTCCTGCTTCGGGGCGCGTTCGGACGACTTCAACGGCAACAGCCTCGACAAGGAGCGCTGGACCAGCGTCATCCGGGAGAACCAGCTCTACTCGCTCAGTGGCGGCGCGCTGCGGCTGCCCACCGGCGTGGGTGACCTCTACGGCGCTCGCAACGACGCCACCAACCTGGTGCTCCAGGCGGCCCCGACCGGCGCGTGGGAGATGACCACCAAGGTCACCCTGCCGGTGACGGCCAACTACCAGCAGGCCGGCGTCCTGGTGTACGGCGACGACGACAACTACGCCAAGCTGGACCTGCTGTACAACGGCAGCCGGCGGGTGGAGTTCATCCGGGAGACGGCGGCCACTCCTCGCAACGAGGCCGCCGACGCCACCAACGCACCGGCGGGTGACACCGTGTACCTGCGGATCACCAGCGACGGGACGAACCTGACCGCGTCCGCCTCGGGCGACGGGCAGACCTTCACCCCGGTCGGCCGTTCGGCCGCGCTCGCCGGCATCACCAACCCGCGGATCGGGGTCTTCGCGCTCAACGGAGGCACCGAGGCGCCGGTTGTCGACGCCGCGTTCGACTCGTTCCAGGTCACGCCGGACGCCCCGGCCGGCCCGGTCGACCCGTCGGACGAGTTCACCGGCAGCACGTTGGACAAGTGCCGGTGGGACGCCGTGACGCGGGAGGACCCGAGCGGTTACCGGGTCACCGATGGCGCGCTGCGGATCGACGTGCCCAACGGTGACATCTACGGCACCGACAACACCGGGCCGAAGAACTTCATCCTCCAGACCGCGCCGTCCGGCGACTGGACCCTGGAGACGAAGGTCGACGGCAGCCTGTTGAACGAGCAGTACCAGCAGGCAGGTCTGCTCGTGCAGGCGGACGACGACAACTACGTCAAGTTCGACTTCATCGCGGACAACCAGGCTGGCCAGGCGGTGACGCGGCGGATCGAGTTCCGCAGCGAGATCGCCGGGGTGGTCCAGAACCCGCAGCCCGAGGCGGGCAACCTGACCTCGGCGGTGTGGCACCTGCGGCTGGCCCGCACTGGCGACACGTTCACCGCGTCGTACTCGGCCGACGGGACGACCTGGACCGCGTTGACGGCGCTGACCAACAGCGCGGTCGGGGCAACCCCGAAGGTGGGGTTGTTCACCCTCGGCGCCGCTCAGACGGCGTCGAAGACCGCCTCGTTCGACTACTTCCGGCTCAGCACGGAGGTGGCCGACGAGACCGCGCCGGTGACCACGGCTGCGGTTTCCGGCACCCCGACCGACGGGTGGCACACCGGGCCGGTGACGATCACGCTCACCGGTGCCGACGAGGCCGGCGGTAGCGGGCTCGGCAGCACGGAGTACCAACTGGACGGGGCCACCACCTGGACGGCGTACACCGCTCCGGTGGCGGTCAGCGGGGACGGCGAGCACGAGCTCCGGTTCCGCTCGACGGACAAGGCCGGCAACGTGGAGGCGACCAAGACCGTCTCCGTCAAGATCGATGCCACCGCGCCGGTGACCTCGGCGACGTTCGCTCCGGCGAACGACGCCGGTTGGCACAACGGGACCATCCCGGTCGTGCTGACCTCGACCGATGCCGGTTCCGGCGTCAAGACGGTCGAGTGGTCGCTGGACGGTGGCGCGTGGACGCCGTACTCGGCGCCGGTCGAGGTGACCGGTGACGGGCAGCACGAGCTGCTGTTCCGTTCCACGGACAAGGCGGGCAACGTCGAGACGCTGAAGTCGGCGGTGCTGCGCATCGACGGCGCCAAGCCGACGCTGCTGGTGTCCGGGCTGGCCGACGGCCAGCTCTACGGCGACAGCCAGGACGTCCGGGTGGCCTGGCAGGCCGTCGACCCGACCTCGGGCATCGCGAGCGTGGTCGGTCAGCTCGACGGCCAGGCGTACGCCAGCGGCACTCTGCAGGCCATGTACGACCTGTCGCTCGGCCTGCACGAGCTGACCGTGACCGCTACCGACAAGGCGGGCAACAAGACCACCTCGACGGTCCGGTTCTTCGTCACCACCTCGTTCCGGGACATGCAGAGTCTGCTGGACCGGTTCAAGGCGACGGGGCGGCTCTCGACCAAGGCGCACAAGCAGCTGTCGAACAAGCTCGACGCTGTTCGCGCGTCCGAGGCGGCCGGCGACGACAAGGCTGCCGTCCGGCAGCTGACCGCGTTCCGGACGCTCGCCAGCGACGCCACGCTGGTGTCCGAGGCGGAGGTCCGGGACGTCCTGATCCGGGACGCCGACGCCATGATCGTTCGGCTCGGCGGCGCGGCCAGCAAGGCCGGGGTCAAGGCGAACGACGGTGACCCGGTCAAGGGCACCGGACGGCTCGGTGGCGATGCCACCCGGCTGGCACCCGGTCGCCAGCTCTGATCCGACGAGGCCCCTTCCCGGCGCTGCGGCGTCGGGGAGGGGCCTCCCTCATCGGTAGGGAGGGATGTCCGTGACGGGTATCCGCAAGGTGTTGGCCGCCGTCTCCGTCGGACTGGCCCTGACCCTGTCCGCGGTCGCACCGGCGGCGGCGCAGGCCGCTCAGGCCGCCCCGGCGGCGCAGGCCGACAAGCTCAAACTCACTGTTGCCGGCGACGGGGCTCAGGGCGTCACCATCCAGGCCACCCACGCCGATGGTCGCCGGCTGGAGCAGGTGGTGCGGCTGGTCCTCACCGCCACCGGCCCGGACGGGCAACGGGTCGGGCCGGTGCAGCTCGAACCGCAGCCCGAGGGGCACGGTTTCTACAGCAGCGGCCCGGTGCTCTCCACCGGCACGTGGAAGGTGTCGGTGGACTCCCCCGCTCCGCTCCAGAGCAAGGCGACCGCCACGGTGCAGGCGAAGGCGGCGCAGTCACCGCCGGCGCCCGCGCCGGTCGCGGTGACCAAGCCGGTCGACGGCGGGGCGGGCACCGGTTGGTGGCCGTTCGCGGCGGCCGGTCTCGTGCTCGTCGCCGCCGCGATGGGGGTGGCCATGCTCTTCGGCCGCCGCCGCACCGACTGACCACACAGCATCCAACGACCGGGCCGGGCCGCGACGAGCGGCCCGGCCCGGTGCCGTCTGAGCTCAGAGGACGGCGCGCAGCGCCGCCAGATCGTCGTCGCTGGGCTCCCAGACGCCGGCGGCGGCGTTGGCACGCACCTGCTCGGGCGTGGTGGCACCGGCGATCACCGAGGTCACCGCCGGCTGGGCGGCCAGCCCGCCGATCGCGACCTGGAGCATCGTCAGACCCCGCTCGGCCGCGTACGCCTCGATGGCCTCGATGGTGTCCCAGTCGGCAGCGGCGAGCCGCTCCGCGTACCGGCCACCGCCGGAGAGCCGGCTGCCGGCCGGCGGCTGAGCCTCGCGCTTGTACTTGCCGGTGAGCAGACCGTTGGCGAGCGGGAAGAACGGCAGCATGCCGAGGCCGAACCGCTCACACGCCGGGATCACCTCGGCCTCCACCGAGCGCTCCACCAGGCTGTAGTGGTTCTGCGCGCTGATGAAGCGGGACCGACCGTTTGACGAGGCGACCCAGTCCGCGTCGGCGATCTGCCAGCCGGCGAAGTTGGAGTTGCCCAGGTAGCGAACCTTGCCGTCGCGGACCAGGTCGTCCAGGGCCGCGAGGGTCTCGTCGATCGGGGTGCCCGGGTCGGGCTCGTGCATCTGGTACAGGTCGATGTGGTCGGTGCCGAGCCGACGCAGCGACGCCTCCACGGCGCGGGCGATGTAGCGCCGCGCACCCCGCGCGCCGTGGTCCGGCCCGTTGAGGCCGAACATGTCCATGCCGAACTTGGTGGCCACCACCACGTCGTCCCGGCGACCCTTGAGCGCCTGCCCGAGCAGCTCCTCGGAGCTGCCCTGCGGCTCGCCGTAGATGTCGGCGGTGTCGAAGAGGGTGATCCCGGCGTCCAGGGCGGCGTCCACCACCGCGCGGGTGCCGTCGAGGTCGAGCTTCCTGCCGAAGTTGTTGCAGCCGATGCCGACCACGGACACCACGAGCCCGGAGTCGCCCAGCCGGCGATAGGTCATCTCAGTCACGAGATCCACCCTATGCCGGCCGGACGCACCGCCGCCGGGGACCGCTCACCCGACGTCCCAGACCGGTTCCGGGGTCTCCACCACCTCGCTGTCGCCCCGGAACAGCACGAACCGGTCGAAGGAGCGGGTGAACCAACGGTCGTGGGTGACAGCGATCACCGTGCCCGCGAAGGCGTTCAGGCCCGCTTCGAGTGCTTCCGCGCTGGCCAGGTCGAGGTTGTCGGTGGGCTCGTCGAGCAGCAGCAGGGTCGCCCCGGACAGCTCCAGCAGCAGCACCAGGAACCGGGCCTGCTGCCCGCCGGAGAGAGTGCCGAAGCGCTGGTCGCCCTGCGCCGCCAGCTCGTAGCGGCTGAGCACACCCATCGCCGCGTGCCGGTCCATCCCGGTGCGGTGCTCGTCACCCCGCCAGAGGATCTCGACGAGCGTCTTCGACACCAGCTCCGGCCGGTCGTGGGTCTGGGAGAAGTGCCCGGGACGGACCCGGGCGCCGAGGCGGGCCGTGCCGTCGTGCGCCACCGGAGTCAGCGCGCCCGCGCCGTCGACCGGCCCGTTCGCCGGGTCCGGGTCGGTGCCGCCGCGGGCCAGCAGCCGCAGGAAGTGCGACTTGCCGGTGCCGTTGGCACCGAGCACCGCCACCCGGTCGCCGTACCAGATCTCCAGGTCGAAGGGGAATGTCAGGCCGTCGAGTTCCAGCTGCTCGCAGACGACCGCGCGCTTGCCGGTCCGCCCGCCGCTGAGCCGCATCCGGATGTCCTGGTCCTTCGGCGGTACGGGCGGCGGCCCGGCCTCCTCGAACTTGCGCAACCGGGTCTGCGCGGCCTGGTACCGCGAGGCCAACCCGTCGTTGTACGCGGCCTTCTGCTTGTACATCAGCACCAGCTCGCGCAGCTTCTGGTGCTCCTCGTCCCAGCGCCGACGCAGCTCGTCGAGGCGGGCGTGCCGCGCCACCCGAGCCTCGTGCCAGCTGGCGAAGCCGCCCGGGTGCACCCAGGCACTGCCACCCTCGACGGCGACCACCCGGTCGGCGCTCTGGGCCAGCAGCTCGCGGTCGTGCGAGACGTAGAGCACCGACTTCGTCGACTCGCGCAGTCGCGCCTCCAGCCAACGTTTGCCGGGCACGTCCAGGAAGTTGTCCGGTTCGTCGAGCAGCAGCACCTCGTCCGGGCCGCGCAGCAGCAACTCCAGGGCGAAGCGCTTCTGCTGGCCGCCGGAGAGGGTACACACCGGGCGGTCCCGGACGGCGTCCCACGGTTGGCCGAGCACGATGGTCGCGACGGTGTCGAAGAGCACCTCGGCGTCGTACCCGCCGGCCTCGCCCCAGGCGCCGAGCGCATCGGCGTACGCCAGCTGGGCCTTGCCCGCGGCGTTGCTGAACTTGCCGTGGGCCTCGGCCGCCCGCATGGCCGCCTCGGTCTCGCCGAGCCGCCGGCCGGCGTCGCGCAGCGCCGGTGGGGCCAGCGACAACGCCAGGTCGGCGGCTGTCGACTCGTCGCCGATCATGCCGATGAACTGGCGCATCACGCCCAGCCCACCGGCACGCGCGACGACGCCGCTGCGCACCGGCAGGTCGCCGGCGACCATCCTCAGCAGCGTCGTCTTTCCCGCACCGTTCGGCCCGACCAGGGCGACCTTGCTGCCCTCCCCGACCCGGAACGACACGTCGGCGAAGAGTTCCCGACCGTCGGGCAGGATGTGCCCGACCGCTGCCACGTCCACGTATCCCACGCCGGGATCCTGCCCCAGTGAGGGTCGGGGGCATATCCAATTACCGGGTGACGCGCAGCACCCGGAAGCCCTTCTGGCTGGCGTACCGCTCGACCTGCCAGCTCTGCTCGGTGAGCCAGCGTTGCAGCGAGTCGCCGCCGAGGTGCCGGGCGACGACCAACCAGCCGACGCCGTCCGGGGCGAGTCGGGGCAGCCAGCGCAGCAGCAGGTCGTGCAGCCCGTCCTTGCCGATCCGGATGGGCGGGTTCGACCAGAGCTGGGCGAAGCGGATGCCGTCCGGGACGTCGTCCGGCGCGCTGACCCGGACCCGGTCCGCGGCGCCGATCCGGGCCGCGTTGGCGGCGGTCAGCTCGCGGGCCCGGGCGTTGACGTCGACGGCCCAGATGGTGCTGGTGGGCGCGAGGTCGGCCAGCACGCAGCTGATCGGTCCGAACCCACAGCCGAGGTCGAGCAGGTCGCCGGTGGTGTCCGCGGCGGGCAGCTCCGCCTTGCGCAGCAGCACCGCGGTGCCCGGGTCGAGCCGGCTGGCGGAGAAGACCCCGCCGGCCGAGGTGAGCCGGTAGTCGCGGTCGGCGACGGAGAACTCGACCTCGCGCGCCGGGGCGTCGCTGGTGGGCTGAGCGGTGAAGTAATGGTCGCCGGTCACCAGGCAATTCTCGCACCGGTCCGGGGCGGACCTGACGCGGCCCACACGCACATTTCCCCGATATTACCCCCTAAAGGGACAATGGCTCCTACTCTGGGCGACATGGTGTATCGGTACCAGTCCGATGAGGACGCTTTCGAGGAGTACCCGGAGCCCGGGTCCGACCTGTCGGTGCTCGGCGCCGGTCCGCCCCCGCCGGCCGGGCCCTCTCCGTCGCGCTTCCCCACGCCGTCGCTGCCCCGGCCGAACCAGCTCTCGCTGCCCTCGTCGCAGCCCGCGCAGGCTCGTGCCGATGTGTCGCCGCCCAGGCCGGTCGCCCGCACCGATGCGCCGCAGCAACTACCGACTCGTGCCGACATCCCGCCCGCCCCGCCGCGCAGCCAGATCTACACCTCGTCGACGCCGGTGGAGCCGCCCAGCCGGCGCGGCGGCGGCCGACTGTGGCAGGTGCTGATCGGCGGCGCAGCCGTCCTGGTGCTGCTCGCCCTCTGCGGCCTCGGCGCCGCCGCGCTGCTCGCCAACCGCAACGAGCAGCCGCAGAGCAACCCGACGTACCAGCCGAACGCCGCCCCGACGTCGGCACCGGCGGAACGGCTGGCCCTCGACTCCCGGGACACCGACCAGGCCCCGCTCACCGCCAAGGAACTCTTCCCCGGCAAGGAGCTGAAGCTCACCGACGGCCAGCCGAGCTACCAGGTGCTCAAGACACAGTCCAGTGGCAGTTGCGCCGTCGCCGCCACCGACGAGGTCGCCGACCTGCTGGTCCGGCTCGGCTGCAACCAGGTCGTCCGGGCCACGCTGAGCACGCCCGACGGCAGCCACCTGGTCACCGCCGGTTTGTTCAACCTCACCGACAAGGTCAGCGCGGAACGAGCCCGAGACCGCCTGCGGCAACTGCTCGACGAGCGGCAGGGCCGTTTCCGTGGCCTCACCGCCGACGAGGGCGACGGCACCGATGTCCTGGCCAGCGCCCCGGCACGCGTCGGCTGGCAGGTCCGTGGCCACTATCTGGCGTACGCGCTGGTGGTCCGCAAGGACGGGGCGGCGGTCAAGGCGGGTGACGCCAAGGTCCGCGAGATCCTCTTCGACATGATCGAGCTGCACCTCAGCCGGGGCGTGCTGCAGAGCCGGGCCGACGGTGGCACCGCCGCGCAACCGACGGCGGCACCGACCGGCAGCAGCGCCAACCAGGGCGATCTGCCGGGCAACTGACCCCGCGGACGGTCAGCCCTCGACCGGAACCCGCAGCCGGCGGGTGAGGGTGGCGCGGTGGGCGTACTCGGCCGGATCCGCCGGGTAGCCGACGGCGACCAGGGTCAGCCCACGCGCGGGGGCCACTGTCACCTCGCTGGACCGCTCCCGCTGGGTGAGCAGAGTTCCCGGCCACTCCACCGGGCGGCGGCCGTCCCCGGCCACCAGCATGGCACCCACCAGGCTGCGCACCATCGCCTGGCAGAACGCGTCGGCCTGCACTGTGGCGACCAGGATGCCGTCCGGGTCGCGACGCCAGTCCAGCCGGGTCACCTCGCGCAGCGTGGTCGCGTGCTCCTTGCGCCGGCAGTACGCGGCGAAGTCGTGCTCCCCCACCAGCCCGCTCGCGGCGGCG
Organism: Micromonospora sp. NPDC005324; assembly: GCF_040607155.1. NCBI lineage: Bacteria > Bacillati > Actinomycetota > Actinomycetes > Micromonosporales > Micromonosporaceae > Micromonospora > Micromonospora sp. NPDC005324. The sequence continues at coordinate 135,487 of NZ_JBEXGE010000015.1, forward strand.
TTCAGCGCGGCCAGGTCCAACGGTTTCGGCCAGGCCAGCACCTCGTGACGGCGCAGCGGCTCGGCACCGAAGGGCGCGTCGGTGACCCGGTACTCGTAGCGCCGGAAGGTGGCCGAGAACCGGGCGTCGAAGTCGGCCGCCACCTCGGTCATCGCCCGTACCCGCACGTCGGTGGGGAGCAGCCGGGCCAGCCGACGCAGCAGTCGTCCCTCGTGCTGCCGCCACACGTCCACGGGCAGGTCCACGTGGCACACCTGCCCCGTGGCGTGCACGCCCGCGTCGGTACGCCCGGCCACCGTCAGCCCGGTGGCCGTACCGGCGCCGAGGACCAGGTCCAGGGTCTCGACGAGCACCCCCGCGACGGTGCGCCTGGTCGGCTGGGCTGCCCAGCCGGAGAAGTCGGTGCCGTCGTACGAGACGTCCAGCCGCAGCCGGATCCGCTCGTCCACCTCGTACCTCCTGTTACGGGTCGGGCCCGACACCCCCGATGGGGTGCCGGGCCCGACAACGCCCTTGATCAGGCCTTGTTCTCGGTGGCCTCGTCGCTGTCCTCGCGGGCGGCGTCGGTGTCACCGGACGCCGACACCGGCGCCTCGGAGTCCTGGTCGGCCGGAGCCGACTTCGGGGCCTCGTCGGCCGGGGCGAGCGCCTCGACCTTGTCCTGCTGCGCGGCCTTGCGGGCGGCGGTCTTCTTGTTCACCTTCGGCTCGGCGACCTGAAGCTCCTCCACCAGCTCGATGATGGCCATCGGCGCGTTGTCACCCTTGCGCGGACCGGTCTTCACGATCCGGGTGTAACCGCCGGGGCGGTTGGAGTACCGGGGCGCGATCTGGTCGAACAGGGCGTAGACCACGTCCTTGTCCTTGACGACACCCAGCACCCGACGCCGCGAGGCGAGGTCACCGCGCTTGGCCTTGGTGATGAGCTGCTCGGCCAGCGGGCGCAGCCGCCGGGCCTTCGTCTCGGTGGTCTGGATCTTCCCGTGCTGGAACAGCGCGGTCGCCAGGTTGGCCAGCATCAGCCGCTCGTGCGAGGGGCTGCCGCCGAGGCGGGGGCCCTTGGTGGGCGTGGGCATTTTTGGTGCTCCTCAGTTGTGGCGGCAGCGCGGACTAGAGCTGCTCGGTCTCGCGGTAGTCGTCGGTGTCGTAGTCGGCCTCGCCGAAGGTGTCCACGACGTGCGCCGGGTCGAAGTTCGGAGCCGAGTCCTTCAGCCCGAGACCCATCCCGGCGAGCTTCATCTTGACCTCGTCGATCGACTTCTGACCGAAGTTGCGAATGTCGAGGAGGTCGGCCTCGGTACGCCCGATGAGCTCACCAACGGAGTTGATGCCCTCGCGCTTGAGGCAGTTGTAGGAGCGGACGGTGAGGTCCAGCTCCTCGATCGGCAGAGCGAGGTCCGCCGCCAGCTGGGCGTCCTGCGGGGACGGTCCGATGTCGATGCCCTCGGCGGTCTCGTCCAGCTCCCGGGCGAGCCCGAACAGCTCCACCAGCGTCGAACCGGCGGAGGCCAGCGCGGTACGCGGACCCATCGACGGCTTGGTCTCGACATCGATGATCAGCCGGTCGAAGTCGGTGCGCTGCTCGACACGGGTCGCCTCGACGCGGTAGGTCACCTTCAGCACCGGCGAGTAGATCGAGTCGACCGGGATCCGGCCGATCTCGGCGCCGGACTGCTTGTTCTGCGCCGCCGTCACGTAGCCCCGGCCCCGCTCGACGGTCAGCTCCATGTCGAGCCGGCCCTTGCCGTTCAGGGTGGCGAGCTTGAGATCCGGGTTGTGCACCGAGACGCCGGCCGGGGGCTGGATGTCGCCCGCGGTCACGTCGCCCGGGCCCTGCTTACGCAGGTACATGCTGACCGGCTCGTCGTGCTCGGAGCTGACGCACAGCTCCTTGATGTTCATGACGAGCTCGACCACGTCCTCCTTGACACCGGGGATCGTGGTGAACTCGTGCAGCACACCGTCGATCTTGATCGAGGTCACGGCCGCGCCCGGGATCGACGACAGCAGCGTACGCCGCAGCGAGTTACCCAGGGTGTAGCCGAAGCCCGGCTCCAGCGGCTCGATGGCGAACCGGGACCGGGTCTCGTTGATCGACTCCTCGGAGAGGGAGGGTCGCTGGCTGATGAGCATCTTTTCTCTTCTCTTCCGGGGCGCCCGCTATTTGACGCCCACGACACAAACTGTTCCGGTGGCCCGCCCCGAAGGGCGGGCCACCGAACGAGCTCGGACTACTTGGAGTAGAGCTCGACGATCAACTGCTCCTGGACCTGCGTGTCGATGACCTGCCGGGCCGGGAGGGAGTGCACGAGCACCTTCATCTGGCTCGGGATGGCCTCAAGCCACGCCGGAACCGTCTTCGAGCCGGCCTGAGCCTGCGCGACGACGAACGGGGTGAGCTCCTTGCTCTTGCCCCGAACCTCGATGATGTCGTGCTCCTTGACGCGGTACGACGGGATGTCGACCTTCTTGCCGTTCACAGTGAAGTGACCGTGCTTGACCAACTGGCGGGCCATGTCCCGCGAGTGGGCGTAGGCGGCCCGGTAAACGACGTTGTCCAGCCGCGACTCGAGGATCTGCAGGAGGACCTCACCGGTCTTGGCCTGCTTGCCAACGGCTTCCTCGTAGTAACCGCGGAACTGCTTCTCCAGCACGCCGTAAACCCGACGGGCCTTCTGCTTCTCACGGAGCTGGAGCAGGTACTCCGTCTCCTTGGTGCGGCCGCGGCCGTGCTGCCCGGGCGGGAACGGCCGGGACTCGAACGGGCACTTCGGACCATCGCACTTGCTGCCCTTGAGGAACAGCTTCATCTTCTCCCGCCGGCAACGGCGGCAGTCTGCACCGGTGTAACGAGCCATCTCTCTCTACCTCTCAGACCCGGCGACGCTTCGGCGGACGGCACCCGTTGTGCGGCTGCGGGGTGACGTCGGCGATCTGGCCGACCTCGAGGCCCACGGCCTGCAGCGAACGGATGGCGGTTTCCCGGCCGGAGCCGGGGCCCTTGACGAACACGTCGACCTTGCGCATGCCGTGCTCCATGGCGCGACGCGCGGCAGCCTCGGCGGCCAGCTGCGCAGCGAACGGAGTCGACTTGCGGGAGCCCTTGAAGCCGACCTGGCCAGCGGAGGCCCAAGCGATGACCGCACCGGTCGGGTCCGTGATGGACACGATGGTGTTGTTGAACGTGCTCTTGATGTGCGCCTGCCCGTGGGCGACGTTCTTGCGTTCCTTGCGCCGGACCTTCTTTACAGCGGCTCCGGCACGAGCCTTCGGTGGCATAAGTCTGTGCGCTCCTAGTTGACTTTCCGGATTGGGTTGCGGCCTGGCCCACCTTGGCGGCGGCCGCCCCCGTCATCCGGTTAAGAACTACTTCTTGCCGGGCTTCTTCTTGCCGGCGACGGTCCGCTTCGGGCCCTTGCGGGTCCGGGCGTTGGTCTTGGTCCGCTGGCCACGCACGGGCAGGCCCCGGCGGTGCCGGATGCCGGCGTAGCAGCCGATCTCAACCTTGCGGCGGATGTCAGCGGCGACCTCGCGGCGCAGGTCGCCTTCAACCTTGTAGTTGCCCTCGATGTGGTCGCGGAGCTGCACGAGCTCCTCGTCCGTGAGGTCCCGAGCGCGCTTGTCCGGCGAGATGCCGGTAGCGGCGAGTGTCTCCAGGGCGCGGGTGCGACCGACCCCGAAGATGTAGGTGAGCGCGATCTCCATCCGCTTTTCGCGGGGGAGATCCACGCCGGCTAGACGTGCCATGTGCGGGCGTACTCCTCGTGGTGTGTGGCGGAGGTGTGGACCCGTCCCACCCCGCTACCGGCCGTCCCGTCTTTCCGACGCGGTGAGCGCCGGCGACCGGGATCGGTCGCTGCCCGAGCGGGCCCCGGCCTCCGACCGGGGGTCAGCCACGCAGAGGTACGACTGGCGTACCGCTCGTGGCTGGGACGAGCATGTGTGATGTGTGTGTCGCTGAGGATCTGCCTGGACCAACGCCACCCGGCCGTGCTCCGGCCGGACGGGCTGAGTCAGCCCTGGCGCTGCTTGTGGCGCGGGTCGCTGCAGATGACCATGACCCGGCCGTGCCGGCGGATAACCCGGCACTTCTGGCAGATCCTCTTGACGCTCGGCTTGACCTTCACGGTTGCCTTACTTCCCATCTGGCCCGGCTACGCGCTCTACGCGACACCGGACGTCGAAGACGGACACGGACTTCCCGGCCGTCGTCAGGACTACTTGTAGCGGTAGACGATGCGCCCGCGGGTCAGGTCGTACGGCGAAAGTTCGACGACGACCCGGTCCTCCGGAAGGATGCGGATGTAGTGCTGCCGCATCTTGCCGCTGATGTGAGCCAACACCTTGTGGCCGTTCGCGAGCTCCACCCGGAACATGGCGTTCGGCAGAGGCTCGATGACCCGACCCTCGATCTCAATGGCTCCGTCTTTTTTCGGCATGTCCTCCGCTGTCCTGACGTCGATTGCTCCGGGCGGCCCACAACGTCTTACACGGAAATCTGATCAGAATCAGAAGCCCGCGCCAGCCGCGGCTCCAGCTCCCACCGAAGCGCAGGGTGGGCATGCCGGAGTGGACGCTGTGCGCCGATCTGAAAGTGTACGCCGGCCCGCGGTCCCCCGCCAAACCGACCACCCACCAACCCGCGCGCCGCCCCATCCGGCCCCACCCCCAGCCCCGTTGATCATGAAATTGTTGTCACGACACGCCGGAGCCGGCGGCAACAACTTCATGATCAATGGGACGGGTGGGGGTTGGGGGGGCAGGGGGTTGGGGATTGGTTGTCCGGCTCTTTCCCGGCCAACCCGGTGACCGTGCGGACCATCAGCACCGCACCCCACGGCCCCGCCACCCAGGCCGGCCAGAAGTAGAGCAGGTCCTGGGTGAGCAACGACGTCACCGCCCAGATGGTCACCACGATGGCGATCACCCGCAGGTACGGGAACCACACCTCAGCCAACCAGCGGGCGGTGACGCCCCCGGTGGGGGCCGGACCAAGCTGGTCGCCCAACTGGCTCACCATCGACCCGGCGGCCGGCGCCAGGCCCGACCGCTGCGCTGGGGTCACCGGCGGCAGGTCGGTGAGCAGGGCCTCAAGGTCGGCGTACGTGCGTGCCGCGTAGGCCCGCTGCAACCGCTCGTCGTACTCGTGCAGATCCAGTCGACCCTCGTCGAGGGCGACCCGCAACCTGTCGGCCACCGCCGCACGGTCCGAGTCCGCGGCTCGCATCCCGTCGCGCCCGTCCATGCCGGCAAGCATGCCACCGTCGCGCCACTCCCGCCCGACCCCGGACCATCGGTCGATCATGAAGTTGTTGCCCGCCTCGCCGGCGTGTCAGGGCAATAACTTCATGATCGACGGGGGGCCTGGGGTCAGGGGGTTTTTGTGGCTGCGGGTTGGCGGGCGGTCACCAGGTCGCCCAGACGGGCGCGGCCACCGTCGAACGCGGTGAGCACCCAGACGCCGTCCGGCAGCAGCGCCATCGAGTGCTCGACGTGCGCGGCCACCGACCCGTCCCGGGTGACGACCGTCCACCCGTCGGCCAACTCGACGGTACGCGGGGACGCCATGGTGATCATCGGCTCGATGGCCAGGGCCATTCCGGGAACCAGCCGCGGACCCTTGCCCGGCCGGCCGTGGTTGAGCACGTGCGGGTCCTGGTGCATCTCGGTGCCGATGCCGTGCCCGCCGTAGCCGTCGACGATGCCGTACCGGCCGCCCTTGCGGACAGCGGTCTCCACCGCGTGCGAGATGTCGGTCAGTCGACCCCTGCCGCTGGCCGCGCCCCGCGCCGCGGCGGCGATGCCGGCCCACATCGCGTCCTCGGCGACCTCGGCCATCTTCAGCAGCGCCGGGTCGACGTCACCGACCCCGACCGTGATCGCGGAGTCGCCGTGCCAGCCGTCCAGCACCGCGCCGCAGTCGATGGAGATCAGGTCACCGGCTTGGAGCACCTGCTTCGGCGACGGGATGGCGTGCACGATCTGCTCGTTGACCGAGGAGCAGATCGACGCCGGGAAACCGTGGTAGCCCTTGAACGACGGAACGCCACCCGCCTCGCGGATGGTCGACTCGGCGATCGCGTCCAGATCGGCGGTGCTCACACCGGGGGCGACAGCCTCCCGCATCCGGCGCAGCGCCTCGGCCACCACCAGCCCGGCGGCCCGCATTTTCTCGATCTGGTCAGGGGTCTTCAGCTGGATGTCCAGCTGGGGACGACGCATGGAGCGGTTACCTTTCGTTGCCGAACAGCGGGGCACATAACGCGTACCCCGCTGTTCGCACTCTATCCGCCGTGGCCCGGCCGGACCTCAGCCGCCGTACGACCGCAACGCGTCGATGGCCCGGGTGGTGACGTCCTCCACCGGCCCGGTGGCGTCGATCCCGACGAGCTTGCCCTGGGCGCCGTAGTAGTCGACCAGGGGTGCGGTCTTCTCGCTGTACTCACGAAGCCGCGTGGCGATCGTCTCCGGCTTGTCGTCGTCGCGCTGGAACAGCTCGGCGCCGCACCGGTCACAGATGCCGGGCCGGGTGGTGGCGTCGAACTCGACGTGCCAGATCTTGCCGCAGCCCCGGCAGGTACGCCTGCCGGAGAGCCGCCGGATCACCTCGTCGTCGTCGACGACCAGCTCCAGGACCAGATCCAGGGCGGTGCCCAGATCGGCCAGGAGCTTGTCCAGAGCGGCCGCCTGCGGAGTCGTCCGCGGGAAGCCGTCGAGCAGGAAACCCTCGCTGGCGTCGGGCTCGGCCAGCCGGTCCCGGACCATGTTGATGGTGACCTCGTCCGGAACCAGCTCGCCCGCGTCCATGTACCGCTTCGCCTCGACACCGAGCGGCGTGCCCTGGGTGACGTTCGACCGGAAGATGTCTCCGGTCGAAATCTTCGGCACCGAGAGGTGCGCGGCGATGAACTCGGCCTGCGTGCCCTTGCCCGCGCCCGGCGGGCCAACCAGAACGAGTCTCATCTACCGCAGGAACCCTTCGTAGTTCCGCTGCATGAGTTGGCTCTCGATCTGCTTCACGGTCTCCAGACCGACGCCGACCATGATGAGCACAGCGGTGCCGCCGAACGGGAAGTTCTGGTACTGCTGGTTGTCCAGCCAGATGAAGAAGAAGTTCGGCAGGATCGAGATGACGCCGAGGTAGAGCGCGCCCGGCAGGGTGATCCGGCTGAGGATGAAGTCCAGGTAGTCGGCGGTCGGCTTGCCCGGGCGGATGCCCGGCACGAATCCGCCGTACTTCTTCATGTTGTCCGCGACCTCGGTCGGGTTGAACGTGATCGAGACGTAGAAGTACGTGAAGAAGATGATCAGCAGGAAGTAGACCGCGATGTAGATCGGGCTGCTCGGGTTGACCAGGTTGTTCTGGATCCACGACTGGGTCTTGCCCGGGTCGGTCTGGTCGAAGAACTGCAGCGCCAACTGCGGCAGGTAGAGCAGCGACGAGCCAAAGATGACCGGGATCACACCCGCCTGGTTGACCTTGAGCGGGATGTAGGTCGAGGTTCCGCCGTACATCCGCCGGCCGATCATCCGCTTGGCGTACTGCACCGGGATCCGGCGCTGCGCCTGCTCGATGAAGGTGACAGCGGTGATGACCACCAGGACCAGCGCGATGACCAGGGCGAACATGTCCCAGCCCTTGCTGGTCTTGATCTGCCAGCCCTCGCTGGGCAGCCGCGCCGCGATCGAGGTGAAGATCAGGACGGACATGCCGTTGCCGACGCCGCGGTCGGTGATCAGCTCGCCGAGCCACATGACCATGCCGGTGCCGGCGGTCATCGTCATCACCAGGATGGCCAGGGTCAGCCAGTCCGGGATGCCGGTGCCGGTGGGGATGATCGGGAACTGGTCGCACTTGTTCTGGAACAGCTGGCCCGAGCGGGCCAGAGCCACGAACGCCGAAGCCTGCAGCACACCGAGACCGAGGGTCAGGTAGCGGGTGTACTGGGTGATCTTCGCCTGACCGGCCTGGCCCTCCTTGCGGAGCTGCTCCAAGCGGGGGATCACGACGGTCAGCAGCTGCAGGATGATCGACGCGGTGATGTAGGGCATGATGCCCAGCGCGAAGACCGAGAGCTGTAGCAGCGCTCCGCCGGAGAAGAGGTTGAGAAGGTTCACCACCCCGGTGGTGTCACCCTGGATGAGGTCGAGGCACTTCTGCACGTTGCCGTACGAGACGCCCGGGCTGGGGAGCGTTGCACCCAGCCGGTAGACCGCGATGATGCCTACTGTGAACAGCAGCTTCTTGCGCAGGTCAGGCGTACGGAACGCACTGAGAAAGGCGGACAGCAACTTCTTCCTCCTGCGCGAGGCGGGCCGCCGGTGATCCCTGGCGGGTCGGGTTGGATCACGGGCGAGCGCCCGCAATCCATGGCTGGGATGGGACTCTAACAGCCTCACCCCGGTCCGGGCAGATGCGCCCGACTACATAAATCGATTCCGATGTTACCGGGCGCTCAGGCCCCAGGCAGACCACGGCGCCCGCCAGTTGCTCTCAACTGGACGGGCGCCATGGTCGTACGCCTTACAGCTCGGTGGCGGAGCCACCGGCGGCAGCGATCTTCTCCTTGGCCGACGCACTGAACGCGTGCGCGGACACCTGGAGCGCCACACCGCCGAGATCCCCGGTGCCGAGGACCTTGACCGGGTGACCCTTGCGGACCGCGCCGGACTCAACGAGCTCCAGCGGGCCGACCTGACCACCATTCGGGAACAGCTCAGCGAGTCGGTCCAGGTTGACCACCTGGAAGACCACCTTGAACTTGTTCTTGAAGCCCTTCATCTTCGGCAGGCGCATGTGGATGGGCATCTGCCCACCCTCGAACGCCGCCGAGATGTTCTTGCGGGCCTTGGAACCCTTGGTACCGCGACCAGCGGTCTTGCCCTTGGAACCCTCACCGCGACCCACACGGGTCTTCGCGGTCTTGGAACCGGGCGCCGGGCGCAGGTGATGCACCTTGATCGTCATTACTCGACCTCCTCGACCTTCACGAGGTGGCTCACAGTGAAGATCATGCCGCGGATCTCGGGCCGGTCCTCCTTGACCACCACGTCGTTGATCCGCTTGAGACCGAGCGAACGCAGCGACTCACGCTGGTTGTGCTTGGTCCCGATACCGGACCGGAGCTGGGTGACCTTCAGGCGTGCCATCAGTGCGCCACCCCCGCACGCGACGCCAGCATGGCGGCCGGCGCGACGTCCTCCACCGGCAGACCACGACGCGCCGCGACCTGCTCGGGGGACTCAAGCCCCTTCAGGGCCGCCACGGTGGCGTGCACGATGTTGATCGGGTTCGACGAGCCGAGGCTCTTGGAGAGCACGTCGTGGATCCCAGCGCACTCCAGCACGGCACGCACCGGTCCACCGGCGATGACACCCGTACCGGCCGAGGCCGGCTTGAGCAGCACCACACCAGCGGCGTCCTCACCCGTCACCGGGTGCGGGATCGACTGACCGATCCGCGGAACCTTGAAGAAGTGCTTCTTGGCCTCCTCGACACCCTTGGCGATGGCCGCGGGCACCTCCTTGGCCTTTCCGTAGCCCACGCCGACCGTGCCGTCGCCGTCGCCCACGATCACCAGGGCGGTGAAGCTGAAGCGACGACCACCCTTCACGACCTTGGCGACGCGGTTGATCGCGACGACCCGCTCAAGGTGCGGGGTCTTCTCGACGGGCGCGTTTCCGCGGCCGCCCTCACGGCGGTTGTCGCGGCGACCACCCTCGTTGCCACCGGACCCGCCGCCACGGCGCTGTTGACCTGGCATCAGCAGCCTTCCTTCTCTCTCGTGACGGGGTTGTTAGAACTCGAGCCCGGCTTCGCGGGCGGCGTCGGCAAGCGCGGCGACTCGCCCCGCGTACCGGTTGCCGCCGCGGTCGAAGACGACCTTGGAGACGCCGGCGGCCTTGGCCCGCTCGGCGAGCAGCGCGCCCACCTTGCCAGCCAGGGCGCTCTTGTCGCCCTCCGCACCGCGCAGCGAGGCGTCCAGGGTCGACGCCGACGCCAGGGTGTGACCCTTGGTGTCGTCGACGATCTGGGCGACCATGTGCCGCAGCGAGCGGGTGACGACCAGGCGCGGACGCTCGGTCGTACCGCTGACGTTCTTGCGGACGCGGAAGTGTCGACGCGCACGCCCAACGGCGCGCTTGGCGGCGACACCGCGGCGGCGCTTGAGCAGCGTGGCGCTCACTTCTTACCTGCCTTTCCAGCCTTGCGGCGGATGACCTCGCCCTGGTACTTGACGCCCTTGCCCTTGTAGGGCTCCGGCGGGCGGATCTTCCGGATGTTGGCGGCGACCTCACCGACCTGCTGCTTGTCGATGCCAGCCACGTGGAACAGGGTCGGCCGCTCCACCGTGAAGGTGATGCCCGCCGGGGCAGGGACGACCACCGGGTGCGAGAACCCGAGCGCGAACTCGAGGTCCGAACCCTTGGCGGTGACCCGGTAACCGGTGCCGGCGATCTCCAGGCTCTTGCGGTAGCCCTCGGTGACCCCGACGATCATGTTGGCAACCAGCGTACGGCTCAGGCCGTGGAGTTCCTTGGCCTTGCGCTCGTCGTTCGGCCGGTTGACGCTCAGCTGCCCATCCTCGGCCCGCTCGATCGTGATCGGCTCGGCGAGGGTGTGCTGGAGCTGGCCCTTGGGGCCCTTGACCTTGACGGTCTGCCCGTCGATGTTGATGTCGACGCCGGCTGGTACCGGGATCGACTTACGTCCAATTCGCGACATTTCTACCTGTCTCCCGTTACCAGACGAAGGCGAGGACTTCCCCGCCAACACTCCGCTTGCGGGCCTGCCGGTCGGTCAGCAGCCCCTGGGACGTCGAAATGATCGCCACGCCCAGCCCACCGAGCACCCGGGGGAGCCCGTCCGACTTGGCGTACACCCGGAGACCGGGCTTGGACACGCGCTTGATGCCGGCCAGGCTCCGCTCGCGGCTCTGGCCGTACTTCAGCTCGACGACCAGTCGCTTGCCGACGGCACCCTCCTCGGGCTCCTCGACCGACCAGGTGGAGATGTAACCCTCGGCCTTCAGGACCTCGGCGATGTTCGCCTTGATCTTGGAGTAGGGCATCTTCACCTGGTCGTGGTACGCCTGGTTGGCGTTACGCAGACGCGTGAGCATGTCTGCGATCGGGTCGGTCATCGTCATGGATTTCGTCAGCCTTTCTCGCCGGGGTTCCCGGAGCATCAGCTCCGGGCCTACGGCGAAGAGCAATACCTAATCGGTGCAGGAGTTCCCGGCCGACGGCCGGGACGCGGTCGCCCTTACCAGGAAGCCTTGGACACACCCGGCAGCTCGCCGCGGTGGGCCATCTCCCGGATGCAGATCCGGCAGAGCCCGAACTTGCGGTAGACCGCCTTCGGACGCCCGCACCGCTGGCACCGGGTGTAGGCGCGAACCGAGAACTTCGGCTTCGCGGCCGCCTTGATGATCAGCGCCTTCTTGGCCATCTCAGTTCTCCTTGAACGGGAAGCCCAGGAGCTTGAGCAGCGCCCGTCCCTCGTCGTCGGTCGTGGCGGTCGTGACCACCGTGATGTCCATGCCCCGCTGGCGATCGATCCGGTCCTGGTCGATCTCGTGGAACACCGACTGCTCGGTCAGACCGAACGTGTAGTTGCCGTGCCCGTCGAGCTTGCGCCCGTCCAGACCGCGGAAGTCGCGGATACGCGGCAACGAAATGGACAGCAGCCGGTCCAGGAACTCCCACATCCGGTCGCCGCGAAGGGTGACCTTCGCGCCGATCGGCATGCCCTCGCGGAGCTTGAACTGCGCGATGGACTTGGTCGCCCGCCGCACCTGCGGCTTCTGGCCGGTGATCGTGGCGAGGTCGCGGACCGCACCGTCGATCAGCTTGGCGTCGCGAGCAGCCTCGCCGACACCCATGTTGACGACGATCTTGACCAGCCGCGGCACCTGCATGGGGTTGCCGTAGCTGTGCTGCTCGCGCAGCTGGGCCACGATCTCGTTGCGGTACCGCTCCTTGAGGCGCGGCAGGGTCTTTTCGGTAGCCGTGGTCATCACAGGTCCTTACCGGTGCTACGCGCGATGCGGACCTTCTGGCCGTTGTCGTCGATCCGGTAACCGACGCGGGTCGGCTTGCCGTCGGAGTCCAGGACCTGCACGTTCGAGACGTGGATCGGGGCCTCCTGGGTGACGATGCCGCCGGTCTTGGCGCCACGCTGGGTGGTGCTGATACGGGTGTGCTTCTTGACCCGGTTCACGCCCTCAACCAGGACCTTGTCCTGCCGCGGGTAGGCCTGAATGACCTTGCCCTTGGCACCCTTGTCCTTGCCGGCGATGATGACGACCGTGTCGCCCTTCTTGACCTTCACGGTCACAACACCTCCGGCGCGAGGGAAATGATCTTCATGAACCGCTTGTCCCGCAGCTCCCGGCCCACCGGGCCGAAGATACGGGTTCCACGCGGGTCCCCGCCGTCCTTGATGATGACGGCGGCGTTCTCGTCGAAGCGGATGTACGAGCCGTCCGGACGTCGCCTCTCCTTGGCGGTGCGAACGATGACCGCCTTGACGACATCGCCCTTCTTCACACCGGCACCCGGGATCGCGTCCTTGACGGTGGCCACGATGACGTCGCCGATACTCGCGTAGCGCCGACCCGAGCCACCGAGAACCCGGATGCACAGGATCTCCCGAGCACCCGTGTTGTCGGCGACGCGCAGTCGCGACTCCTGCTGAATCACGTCTATCTCCTATGTCTGCCGGTTCTCCGGCCGCCGTAGCGGCCGGCCGGAGCCTGGCGGAACCTACGCCCGACGCAACGCCGGGCGAGATCGAGCCTTCGCTACTTGGCCTTTTCCTGGATCTCCACGATCCGCCAACGCTTCGTGGCGCTCAGCGGCCGGGTCTCCATGATCAGGACCCGGTCGCCGATGCCGGCGGCGTTCTGCTCGTCGTGCACCTTCAGCTTGCGGGTACGGCGCATGATCTTGCCGTACAGCGCGTGCCGAACCCGGTCCTCGACCTCGACCACGATGGTCTTGTCCATCTTGTCGCTGACCACAAGGCCCTCACGGACCTTACGGCGCGAGCGCGTGGCGTCAGTGGTGGTGTTCTCGGTCATGATGCAGTCACCTCAGTCGGCGCGGCCGAGAGCCCCAGCTCACGCTCGCGCATGATCGTGTAGATCCGGGCGATCTCCCGACGGATGACCTGCAACCGCCGGTTGTTGTCCAGCTGCCCGGTTGCGGCCTGCACGCGGAGGTTGAACAGCTCCGCCTTGGCCTCCCGCAGCTTCGTGACCAGCTCCTCTTCGGAGAGCTCACGCAGCTCGGTCGCCTTAACGCCCGCTGCCATCAGGATTCACCCACTTCGCGCGTAACAATGCGGCACTTCATCGGGAGCTTGTGGATCGCGCGACGCATGGCCTCACGCGCGGTCTGCTCATTGGGGAAGGACATCTCGAAGAGAACCCGCCCCGGCTTGACGTTGGCGACCCACCACTCGGGCGAACCCTTACCGGAACCCATGCGGGTCTCGGCAGGCTTCTTGGTGAGGGCCTGGTCCGGGAAGATCGTGATCCAGACCTTGCCACCACGCTTGATGTGGCGAGTCATCGCGATACGTGCCGACTCGATCTGCCGGTTCGTCACGTACGCCGGCTCGAGAGCCTGGATCCCGAACTCGCCGAACACCACCCGGTTACCACCCTTGGACGCGCCACTGCGGTTCGGGTGGTGCGGCTTGCGGAAGCCCTTCGGAGGCTTGCGCGGCATCAGCATCTGTCAGCCCTCCTGCTGCGTTTCTGCCGGAGCAGCAGTGGCGGCGACAGCTGCGCTGTCGACCGGCTCGCCGCTCGGCGTCTCGGCCTGCTGCGCGATGGTGGTCGCAGCAGCCCGACCGGCCTCGGTGCCACCAGCCGTGGTGCCGGACGAACCCGACCGGCCACGGCGCGGACGCTCGGGACGGTCGCCGCGCTCACCACGACGCGGGCGGGACGGACCGGCCTCGGCCGGAGCTTCCCGGCCCGGGACGGCGTCGCCCTTGTAGATCCAGACCTTCACACCGATCCGACCGAACGTGGTACGAGCCTCGAAGAAGCCGTACTCGATGTTGGCCCGCAGCGTGTGCAGCGGAACCCGGCCCTCACGGTAGAACTCGGTCCGGCTCATCTCGGCGCCGCCGAGGCGGCCCGAGACCTGAACCCGAATGCCCTTGCAGACCGGGTTCTTCATCGCCGACTGCATGGCCTTACGCATCGCCCGACGGAAGCTGACCCGGCTGGACAGCTGCTCGGCCACGCCCTGCGCGACCAGCTGAGCGTCCGACTCGGGGTTCTTCACCTCGATGATGTTCAGCTGAACCTGCTTGCCGGTGAGCTTCTCGAGCTCACCGCGGATCCGGTCGGCCTCCGCACCCTTACGGCCGATGACGATGCCCGGCCGGGCGGTGTGGATGTCGACCCGGACCCGGTCGCGGGTGCGCTCGATGTCGACCTTGGAGATCCCGGCACGCTCGAGGCCCTTGGACATCATGCGGCGGATCTTGACATCCTCGCCGATGTAGTCCTTGTAGAGCTTGTCCGCGAACCAGCGGGACTTCCAGTCGGTCGAGATGCCGAGCCGGAACCCAGTGGGGTGAACCTTCTGACCCATTACTCGGCGTCCTCCGTCTTGCTCTGCGCTTCGGCCGGTGCGGCCTCCGTGGCCGGGGCGGCCTTCTTCGCCGCGGCCTTCCTCGGCGCTGCCGGCGCGACCGCTTCGACCGCCACGGTGATGTGGCAGGTGCGCTTGCGGATTCGGTACGCCCGACCCTGCGCCCGCGGCTGGAAGCGCTTCATCGTCGGGCCCTCGTCCACGAAGGCCTCGCTGACGAGCAGCGCGTCGGGGTCCAGCCGCTCGTTGTTCTCCGCGTTGGCGATCGCGCTAGCGAGCACCTTGTACACCTGCTCGCTCGCAGCCTGCGGCGCGAACTGCAGCACCGTGAGCGCCTCCTTCGCGGGCAAACCGCGGACGAGGTTGACCACCCGGCGCGCCTTCATCGGCGAGATGCGCACGTGCCGCGCAACCGCCCGCGCGCCCGGAAGCACCGGAGCGTCGCCCTTTCCTGGCATCGCTGTAACCCCTTGTTCCCTCTATCCGTATGCCCGCGGCGTCAGCGCCGACGGCTCTTCCGGTCGTCCTTCTCGTGACCCTTGAACGTGCGGGTCAGCGCGAACTCGCCGAGCTTGTGCCCGACCATCGCCTCGGTCACGAACACCGGGACGTGCTTGCGTCCGTCATGAACGGCGATCGTGTGCCCCAGCATCTCCGGGATGATCGTCGAACGCCGCGACCAGGTCTTGATCACGTTCTTGGAGCCCTTGTCGTTCTGTACTTCCACCTTCTTGAGCAGGTGGTCGTCGACGAACGGGCCCTTCTTCAGGCTGCGAGGCATGTCTTATCTCCCTCAGCCGCGCTTACGCGTGGCGTAGCGGCGGCGGACGATCAGCCGGTCACTCGGCTGGCCCTTACGGCGGGTGCGGCCCTCGGGCTTACCCTGCGGGTTGACCGGGTGGCGACCACCGGAGGTCTTACCCTCACCACCACCGTGCGGGTGGTCGACCGGGTTCATGGCGACACCACGGACGGTCGGGCGCCTGCCCTTCCACCGCATCCGGCCGGCCTTGCCCCAGTTGATGTTCGACTGGTCGGCGTTGCCGATCTCGCCGATGCTGGCGCGGCAGCGCACGTCCACCCGCCGGATCTCACCGGACGGCATACGCAGGGTCGCGTACGCGCCCTCACGGCCGAGCAGCTGGATGCCGACACCGGCGGACCGGGCCAGCTTGGCCCCGCCACCCGGACGCAGCTCCACGTTGTGGATCGTGGTACCGACCGGGATGTTGCGCAGCGGCAGGTTGTTACCCGGCTTGATGTCGGCGCCCGGACCGGACTCGATGCGGTCGCCCTGCTTCATGTCCTTCGGCGCGAGGATGTACCGCTTCTCGCCGTCGGCGTAGTGCAGCAGCGCGATGCGCGCCGTTCGGTTCGGGTCGTACTCGATGTGAGCGACCTTCGCCGGCACGCCGTCCTTGTCGACCCGCTTGAAGTCGATCAGACGGTACTGGCGCTTGTGACCGCCACCGTGGTGCCGCGTGGTGATCCGGCCGTGGGCGTTACGCCCGCCCTTCTTCGGCAGCGGAGCCAGCAGCGACTTTTCCGGCGTGGACCGGGTGATCTCGGCGAAGTCAGCGACACTCGAGCCACGTCGGCCCGGCGTCGTCGGCTTGTACTTACGGATAGCCATTGTCTACACCCCTCAGCTGACCGGGCCGCCGAAGGCCTCGATACGGTCACCGTCAGCCAGCTTCACGATCGCCCGCTTGGTCGCCTTGCGCTGACCGAAGCCGGTCTTGGTGCGCTTGCGCTTACCCTGGCGGTTGAGCGTGTTGACCGTCAGGACGCGGACGTTGAAGATCTGCTGGATAGCGATCTTGATCTCGGTCTTGTTCGCGTCCGGGTGCACCAGGAAGGTGTACCAGTTCCGGTTCAGCTCGCTGTAGCTCTTCTCCGAGACGACCGGCGCCACGATGATGTCGCGCGGGTCGGCGATCGTGCTCACTTGCCACCCTCCTCGGTGGTCTCGGCGGGCACGCCCAGGAACTCGTCCAGGGCGTCCTTGGTGAAGACCACGTCGTCGGCCACCAACACGTCGTACGTGTTCAGCTGGCCGGACTCGATCAGGTGCACGCGCGGCTCATTGCGCAGCGACACCCAGTTCAGCTCGTCGGTGCTGCTCAGCACGACCAGGACCCGACGGGCCTCGGTGAGCTTGGTCAGCGTGGCCAGGGCCGCCTTGGTCGACGGCTTCTCGCCCGAGACGAACGCCTCGACGACGTGCACCTGCCCGGCGCGGGCCCGGTCCGAGAGGGCGCCCCGCAGAGCGGCGGCCTTCATCTTCTTCGGGGTCCGCTGGCTGTAGTCGCGCGGCACGGGACCGTGCACGACGCCACCGCCGGCGAACTGCGGCGCGCGGATCGAGCCCTGCCGGGCGCGACCGGTGCCCTTCTGCTTGTACGGCTTCTTGCCGCCACCAGCAACCTCGGCGCGCGTCTTGGTCTTGTGCGTGCCCTGTCGGGCCGCCGCGAGCTGGGCCACCACGACCTGGTGCATCAGCGCGACGTTGGCCTGCACGTCGAAGATGTCCGCCGGCAGCTCGACGGAGCTGCTGGTGGTGCCTTCGACGGTGCGCACGTCAACGGTGGTCACTTGGCCGCACCGCCCTTCTTCACCTTGATCTTGGCCGCGGTACGGACCAGAACCAGCGCGCCCTTGGGACCAGGAATGGCACCCCGGACGAGCAGGAGGTTGTTCTCGGTGTCGACCGCCTGGACGGTGAGGTTCTGCACGGTGTACCGCACGCCACCCATCCGGCCGGCCATCCGGGTGCCCTTGAAGACACGACCCGGGGTCGCGCAGGCGCCGATGGAACCGGGCGAACGGTGCTTGCGCTCGACACCGTGGCTGCTACCCAGACCGTGGAAGCCGTGCCGCTTCATCGGGCCGGCGTAGCCCTTGCCCTTGGTCTTGCCGGTGACGTCGATGGTGACGCCGGCCGGGAACTCCTCGACAGTGACTTCCTGGCCGAGCGAGTATTCCCCAGCGTCCGTGGTGCGCAGCTCGACGATGTGCCGGCGCGGCGCCACGTCCGCCTTGGCGTAGTGCCCGCTGATCGGCTTCTTGACCTTGCGCGGGTCGATGGTGCCGTACGCGAGCTGGACCGCGGAGTAACCGTCCTTCTCGGCGCTACGAACCTGGCTGATGACGCACGGGCCGGCCTCGACCACGGTCACGGGAACAACACGGTTGTTGTCCCAGACCTGGGTCATGCCGAGCTTGGCGCCCAGGATCCCCTTGACTTGCCTGTCCATTGTCCGGTCCCTACAGCTTGATCTCGATGTCGACGCCAGCCGGCAGGTCGAGGCGCATGAGCGAGTCGACCGTCTTCGGGGTCGGGTCGATGATGTCGATCAGCCGCTTGTGCGTGCGCATCTCGAAGTGCTCGCGCGAGTCCTTGTACTTGTGCGGCGAGCGGATAACGCAGAAACGGTTGATCTCCGTGGGCAGCGGCACCGGGCCCGCGACCTGCGCCCCGGTGCGCGTCACCGTCTCGACGATCTTCCGAGCCGAGGAGTCGACGACCTCGTGGTCATAGGCCTTGAGCCGGATGCGGATCTTCTGTCCCGCCATGGTGGCTTCTGTTCCTTCTCTCGATGCCGCTGTGTTGCGGGCGCCTGTACCGGCTGGTACAGGCCCACTTCGCCGACCCCCGCGGTCGGGCGTGTCGCGCCCTCGGGCCGAGCTCCGCCCCTAGGTACCGGAGTGGTGCTGACCGCACGGGGGGTCAAGGCGCCGATCGCATTACCGCGACCTGAACGCCGTGCGAGGGTGGTTGGCGACTGGGCCGCCAACCACCCTACGCTCGACTGCCTCGCCACCTGGAGGTTCAGCGAAAGCCGAACACAGGCGACGAACTGTCGTTACGCAACCTGACTAGTATGCCGCACGACCGGCGGCGGGTCTAATCGGGGTTACCTAGTTCACTTGTTAATCTTGGTGACGAACCCGGCGCCGACGGTGCGGCCACCCTCGCGGATCGCGAACTTGAGGTTCTCCTCCATGGCGATGGGCTGGATCAGCTTCACCGACATGGACGTGTTGTCACCCGGCATGACCATCTCGGTGCCCTCGGGAAGGGTGACGACACCGGTGACGTCCGTGGTCCGGAAGTAGAACTGCGGACGGTAGTTCTGGAAGAACGGGGTGTGACGGCCGCCCTCCTCCTTGGAGAGGATGTAGACCGTCGCCTCGAACTCCGTGTGCGGGGTGTTCGAGCCCGGCTTCACGACGACCATGCCGCGCTCGACCTCGTCGCGCTTGGTACCACGCAGCAGCAGGCCGACGTTCTCGCCTGCGCGGGCGTCGTCCAGGGTCTTCCGGAACATCTCGATCGCGGTGACCTTGGTCTTGAAGCTCTTCTCCTTGATACCGACGAGCTCAACATCCTCGTTCGGCAGGAGAACGCCGCGCTCCACGCGACCGGTGACGACGGTGCCACGACCGGTGATCGTGAAGACGTCCTCAACCGGCATCAGGAACGGCTTGTCAATCTCGCGCTCCGGCTGCGGGATCGAGGTGTCGACAGCGGTCATCAGGTCCAGCAGCTTGCCGGTCCACTCGGGGTCACCCTCGAGGGCCTTCAGCGCCGAAACCCGAACGACCGGCAGGTCGTCACCCGGGTACTCCTGCGAGGAGAGCAGCTCACGGACCTCGAGCTCGACGAGCTCCAGGAGCTCCTCGTCATCGACCATGTCGCTCTTGTTGAGCGCCACGACGATGTACGGCACACCAACCTGACGGGCCAGCAGCACGTGCTCGCGGGTCTGCGGCATCGGGCCGTCGGTCGCCGCGACCACCAGGATCGCGCCGTCCATCTGCGCGGCACCGGTGATCATGTTCTTGATGTAGTCGGCGTGCCCGGGGCAGTCGACGTGCGCGTAGTGCCGCGTCTCGGTCTGGTACTCGACGTGTGCGATCGAGATCGTGATGCCGCGGGCCTTCTCCTCCGGCGCCTTGTCGATCTCGTCGAACGGCGTGTAGGGGTTCAGGTCCGGGTACTGGTCGTGCAGGACCTTGGTGATGGCCGCCGTCAGCGTCGTCTTACCGTGGTCGATGTGACCAATGGTGCCGATGTTGACGTGCGGCTTAGTCCGCTCGAACTTAGCCTTCGCCACTGGTGTCCTCCTGTGGACTTCTTGGTTCGTACGCCCGGCGCGCCGGTCGGCGCTTAGGACTCTGTCGACAGCCTTTCCGGCCTGACGGCCGGAGAGCCTTTGTGGGTTCTGCGGCGATGAAGCCTACAGGCCCGGTCTCACGCGATCCGATCGTGGTGGCCGCAGGCGGGCGAACCCTCCCGCGACCAACCACGAATCACCTGCTCAGGGCGTTACTCGCCCGTTGCCTTGGCGATGATCTCCTTCGCGACGCTCTGCGGAACCTCGGCGTAGGAGTCGAACTGCATGCTGTAGCTAGCCCGGCCCTGGGTCTTCGACCGCAGGTCGCCGACGTAGCCGAACATCTCCGACAACGGCACGAGAGCCCGGACGATGCGGGCGCCGCTGCGCTCCTCCATCGCCTGGATCAGACCGCGGCGGGAGTTGAGGTCGCCGATGACGTCACCCATGTTCTCCTCAGGAGTGGTGACCTCAACGGCCATCATCGGCTCGAGCAACGCCGGGTCGGCCTTGCGGGCCGCGTCCTTCATCACCATCGAGCCGGCGATCTTGAATGCCATTTCCGACGAGTCGACCTCGTGGTACTGGCCGTCCAGCAGGGTCAGCTTCACGCCGACCAGCGGGAAGCCCGCGAGGATGCCGTACTGCAGAGCGTCCTGCGCGCCGGCGTCGACCGACGGGATGAACTCCCGAGGGATGCGGCCACCGCTGACGCCGTTGGCGAACTCGTAGGTCGGCGAGTCGTTGTCCAGCGGCAGCGGCTCGACGCTCACGATCACGCGGGCGTACTGGCCGGAACCACCGGTCTGCTTCTTGTGGGTGTACTCGACCTTGTCCACCTTGCGGCGGATGGTCTCGCGGTAGGCCACCTGCGGCTTGCCGACGTTCGCCTCGACGTTGAACTCGCGGCGCATCCGGTCGACCAGGATGTCCAGGTGCAGCTCGCCCATGCCGGAGATGACCGTCTGACCGGTCTCCTCGTCCAGACGGACGCGGAAGGTCGGGTCCTCCTCGGCCAGGCGCTGGATCGCGGTGCCGAGCTTCTCCTGGTCGGACTTGGTCTTCGGCTCGATCGCCACCGAGATGACCGGCTCCGGGAAGGTCATCGACTCCAGGATCACCGGGTTCGCCGGGTCGGAGAGCGTGTCGCCGGTGGTGGTCTGCTTGAGACCCTGCACCGCGATGATGTCGCCGGCCTGCGCCGACGGACGCTCTTCCCGCTTGTTGGCGTGCATCTGGTAGATCTTGCCGATCCGCTCCTTGCGATCCTTGGTGGAGTTGACCACCTGGGAACCGGAATCGAGCGTGCCGGAGTAGACCCGGACGTAGGTGAGCTTGCCGAGGTGCTTGTCCGTCTGGATCTTGAAGGCCAGCCCAGCGAACGGCTCCGTCTTGGACGGCTTCCGCAGCAGCGGGGTCTCGCCGTCGGTGGCCGTACCCTCGATCGCCGGAACGTCCAGCGGCGACGGCAGGAAGTCGACAACGGCGTCGAGCATGGGCTGGACGCCCTTGTTCTTGAACGCCGAGCCGCAGAGCACCGGGTTGGCCTTGCCGGCGATGGTGGCGCGCCGGATGGCGGCCTTGATCTCCTCGACGGAGACCTCTTCGCCTTCCAGGTACTTCTCCATCACGGCGTCGTCGACGTCGGCCAGGGTCTCCATCAGCTTCTCGCGCCACTCGGCCGCGGAGTCGGCCAGGTCGGCCGGGACCTCCTCGATCGCGTAGTCGTCACCCTTCTGGGTCTCCCCACGCCAGGTGAGCGCACGCATGCCGATCAGGTCGACGACACCGATGTGGTCGCCCTCGAGCCCGATCGGGATCTGGAGCACCAGCGGGGTGGCGTTCAGCCGGTCGATCATCATCTGCACGCAGCGGAAGAAGTCGGCGCCGGTCCGGTCGAGCTTGTTGACGAAGCACATGCGCGGGACGTTGTACTTGTCGGCCTGCCGCCAGACGTTCTCGGTCTGCGGCTCCACACCGGCAACGCCGTCGTAGACCGCGACAGCACCATCCAGGACACGCAGCGACCGCTCGACCTCGACCGTGAAGTCGACGTGGCCAGGCGTGTCGATGATCTGGATCGTGTGGTCTTTCCACTCACACTTGGTAGCAGCGGAGGTGATGGTGATACCACGCTCCTGCTCCTGCTCCATCCAGTCCATGACGGCAGCGCCCTCGTGGACCTCACCGATCTTGTACGTGATGCCGGTGTAGAACAGGATTCGCTCGGTGGTCGTGGTCTTACCGGCATCGATGTGCGCCATGATGCCGATGTTGCGTACCTTGGCGAGCGCGTCTGCGGCGGCCACTTCAATCCCTACTTATCGTCGTCTCGACTCAACTGGTGGCGGTTCCGGCGCCCGGAGGCGCCGGAACCAGGGTGTTACCAGCGGTAGTGCGCGAAGGCCTTGTTCGACTCGGCCATCTTGTGCGTGTCCTCGCGCCGCTTGACGGCGGCACCGAGGCCGTTGCTCGCGTCCAGCAGCTCGTTCATCAGCCGCTCGACCATGGTCTTCTCGCGCCGGGCGCGGGAGTAGGTGACCAGCCAGCGCAGGCCCAGAGTGGTCGCCCGGGTCGGGCGGACCTCGACCGGAACCTGGTAGGTGGCGCCACCGACACGACGGCTACGCACCTCGAGGGTCGGCTTGACGTTGTCCATCGCCCGCTTGAGGGTGACGACCGGGTCGGTGCCGGACTTCTCGCGGCAGCCCTCGAGGGCCGCGTACACGATGGACTCGGCGAGCTGACGCTTGCCGCGGAGCAGGATCTTGTTCACCAGCTGGGTGACCAGCGGCGAGTTGTACACCGGGTCAGCGACCAGTGGCCGCCGCGGAGCGGGTCCCTTACGCGGCATGTCAGCTCTTCTCCTTCTTCGCGCCGTAACGGCTGCGCGCCTGCTTGCGGTTGCGGACACCCTGGGTGTCCAGCGAGCCGCGAACGATCTTGTAACGCACGCCGGGGAGGTCCTTCACCCGGCCGCCGCGAACGAGCACGATCGAGTGCTCCTGCAGGTTGTGACCGACGCCGGGGATGTAGGCGGTCACCTCGATCTGGCTGCTGAGCTTCACGCGAGCGACCTTGCGCAGCGCCGAGTTCGGCTTCTTCGGGGTGGTGGTGTACACGCGGGTGCACACGCCGCGCCGCTGAGGGGAACCCTTCAGCGCCGGGGTCTTGGTCTTGGTCGTCTTCGCCTGTCGGCCCTTGCGGACCAGCTGCTGGATCGTGGGCACCGGGTTTCTCCGCTCCCTTCGGCCGCATCCGCGGCCGCGCCGTCTGCTCGTTAGCCGGCCTGATGACCGGCTCTCCTACATTCCGACCAGGGTCGCCTTGCGGAGACCCCGGCACCCGCGGTCGGGCGTGTCGCCCTCGTCACGGCCCCGTTGCGACGCTCTCGCGTGCGTACCGGGTTTTGTCACCGGCGCGCGGGTCGCCCCGCCCCGGATCTTTGGCTTGTCGTGCCGCCGCCCGTAAGCCGGAAACAGCGCACGCACGAGTTGCCCGGGCATGCCCGGGCACAAGGGGAAAGAGTACCTACCACAACCGCCCAGGTCAAAACGGAACGGCCCGGCGACTGTCTCACACCCGCCGGCCGGATCTCGTCCTGCCCCGTCGCCCGCGATGGGCACCTACGAATACAAGTGTACCGGCTTCCCCGCAGAAGCACCCATCGCCCCCGGGGTGACCGGAGGCCTGACGCGGGAGAGCCCCGTCAGGTGCCGAAGTCGTCGGTGATCACCCTCACGTCACTGTGAGAAGGAGGGCCAGACCCAGGCCCAGCAGGCTGAGCAGTGCCCCCGCCGCGCCGCAGCTGACCCCGGCCATCGCCAGCCCGCGGCCGGTGAACTGGACCGCGGAGGGCGCAGTCGGCCGCCGGATCTGCCGCCGGCCGAGCAGCCCGATGACGATCGCCGCCCCGCCGGCCAGCACACCCAGCGCGGCGAACGCCCCGGAGGCCCAGGCCCCGCCGTCGTTCTTGAAGGCCACTCCGAAGCAGATCACCAGCAGCGCGACCAGAACTGACGCGATCCCCGCCACCAGCGCCCCGATGGCCAGCCCGGAGGTGACCGGTGCCACCGCCAGGTGCACGACGCCGAACGGCGTACCCGTAACCGACTCCACCCGCTTCGGCGGCCGGCGCTGGTCGTCGGTCGGCGGCGGCGGTACCGAACGCCCCGGCATGCCACCCCACCCCGGGCCGTGCCCCGGCGGTGGCGGACCCCAGCCGGGCGGCGCTCCGGGTCCGGACGACGGCGGACCCCACCCGTACGGCACAGCCGGCCCGGACGAGGGCGGACCCCACCCAGGCGGCACAGCCGGCCCGGACGAGGGCGGACCCCACCCAGGCGGCACACCCGGCCCGGACGAGGGCGGACCCCACCCGGCCGGCACAGTCGGCCCAGACGAGGGCGGACCCCACCCAGGCGGCACAGCCGGCCCAGAGGGCGACGGACCCCAGCCGTACGGCACTCCCGAACCGGCCGCCGGCGGGCCCCAGCCAGGCGGCACACCAGGCCCGGAGGTCGGCGGGCCCCAGCCCTGCGGCGTCGAGGTCGGTGCGCTGGAGACCGGGTACGGCTGGCCGGAGCCGGGCGCCTCGGTCGTGCCCCAGCCGTTCGCACCCCAACCGGGAGGCGGCGCCGCTGAGGGCGGCGGGCTCGGGGTGGACGCCGGTGGGTGTGGCTCGCCGCTCGGACCGGGTCGCGCCCAGTCGCTCGGCTCGGATGGCGGAGCCGGCGGGTCCGGCGGGCCGGCCGGTTCGTCAGCAGGGGGCCGCGCCGGTTCCGTCACGAGGTCCTCCTGTCGAAAGGCCGCCACCGCCACATGGCGGACACCGGCCAGGCTACCGCCGCGAGCGCCGTCGCCCGCGCCGGGCGGGGCCACCGGTGGCTCAGTCCATGTTCGCCGGGTAGTCGTGGCCGAACGGGGCACCGGCCAGCCGGACCACCCCGATGACCACCGCGGCCACCACGCTGACCGCGACCAGCACCAGGCCGGCCCAGGCCATCCACTCCCCCCGTCGCAGCCAGACGCCGCCGGTCAGGAAACCCCCCGAGGTGTACGCCTCCCGGCGCGCCTGCCGGGCCAGTTGCAGGGCCACAGTGGCCGGCACCACGCCACCGATGAACAGCCCGGTCAGCATGCCGAGCAGGCCCAGCGCGAAGACCGCCCGTGCCTTCGTGGCGCGGGCCGGGTCCGGGTCCAGCGGGTGGCGTACGCCCTGCTGGGCGACGGACACCTGCCCGGGTGCGGTCGTCATCCCCCCATCATGCCGAACCCGGCCCGGGGGTGGGTGGGCACGGACACGACGAGGCCCCCGGCTTTCACCGGGGGCCTCGTCGTGTGACTGGTGCTTAGCGGTACGACCCGAAGTCGAAGTCGTCCAGCGGCACGGCCTGCCCGCTGGCCGGCCCGAACCCGTAGTCGGTCTCCGGGTAACCGGTCATCGAGTAGACCTTGGCCTTGGCCTCCTCGGTCGGCTCGACCCGGACGTTGCGGTACTTGCTGATGCCGGTACCGGCCGGGATGAGCTTTCCGATGATCACGTTCTCCTTGAGGCCGACCAGCGAGTCGCTGCGCGAGTTGATCGCAGCGTCGGTCAGCACCCGGGTGGTCTCCTGGAAGGAGGCCGCCGAGAGCCAGGAGTCGGTGGCCAGCGAGGCCTTGGTGATACCCATCAGCACCGGACGACCAGCGGCGGGCTCGCCGCCCTCCGAGACGAGTCGGCGGTTCTCCGACTCGAACAGCGCCCGGTCGACGAGCACACCCGGCAGGAACTCGGTCGAGCCGGAGTCGATGACCGTCACCCGCTTGAGCATCTGGCGGATGATGATCTCGATGTGCTTGTCGTGGATGAGCACACCCTGCGAGCGGTAGACCTCCTGGACCTCACTGGTCAGGTGGACCTGGACCGCCCGCGGACCCATGATCCGCAGCAGCTCGTGCGGGTCGATGGTGCCCTCGGTCAGCTTCTCGCCGACCGCGACGTGACCGCCGTCGTGGGTACGGAGCTTGACGCGCTTCGAGATCTTGTCGTAGACGATCTCTTCGCTGCCGTCGTCCGGCACCACGATGATCTTGCGCGAGCGCTCGCCGTCCTCGATCCGGATCTTACCGGGGGTGTCGGCGATGGGCGCCTTACCCTTCGGGACCCGAGCCTCGAAGATTTCCTGGACACGCGGCAGACCCTGGGTGATGTCCTCACCCGCGACACCACCGGTGTGGAAGGTACGCATCGTCAGCTGCGTACCGGGCTCACCGATGGACTGGGCGGCGATGATGCCGACCGCCTCGCCGATGTCGACCGACTTGCCGGTCGGCAGCGAGCGGCCGTAGCAGGCCGCGCAGACGCCCAGCTTCGACTCGCAGGTGAGCACGCTGCGCACCCGGACCGTCTCCACACCAGCGGCGACGATCTTGTCGACCCCGATGGAGTTGATGTCCTGACCGCGCTCGGCGACCACGGTGCCGTCCGGCCCCTTGATGTCGTCGGCGAGGGTCCGGGCGTGCACGCTGGTCTCGGCGTGGGTGTGGACGACGAGCTTGCCGTCCAGCTTCTCGCCGATCTGCATCGGGATCGCCCGGTCGGTGCCGCAGTCCTCTTCGCGGATGATGACGTCCTGCGAGACGTCCACCAGACGACGGGTCAGGTAACCCGAGTCGGCGGTCCGCAGCGCGGTGTCGGCAAGACCCTTACGGGCACCGTGCGTGGAGATGAAGTACTCCAGCACGGACAGACCCTCCCGGTAGCTGGCCTTGATCGGCCGCGGGATGATCTCGCCCTTGGGGTTGGCCACCAGACCACGGATCGCCGCGATCTGCCGGAGCTGGAGCAGGTTACCGCGAGCACCCGAGTTGATCATCTTCCAGAGCGGGTTCTCCTGCGGCAGCGCGGTGTCCATCTCCTTGGCGACCTCGTTGGTCGCCTTGGTCCAGATCTCGATGAGCTCGCCGCGACGCTCCTCGGCGGTCATCAGACCACGCTGGTACTGCTTGTCGATCTGGTCGGCGTCCTTCTCGTACTTCGCCAGGATCTCCGCCTTGCGCGGCGGAGCGATGACGTCCTCCATGCCGATCGTCACGCCGGACCAGGTGGCCCAGTGGAAACCGGCCTCCTTGAGCCCGTCCAGGGTGGCGGCCAGCGCCACCTTGGGGAAGCGCTCGGCGAGGTCGTTGACGATCGCGGAGAGCTGACCCTTGCGGATCTCGTAGTTCACGAAGCGGTAGCCCTGCGGCAGCGTCTCGTTGAACAGCACCCGACCCAGGGTGGTCTCCACGGTCAGCGGGTCACCCTCGACCCAGCCCTCCGGGGCGGTCCACGCCTCGGAGCCGTTGCCGTTGTCGACACCGACCACGCCACGGAGACGGATCTTCACCGGCGCCTGCAGGTGCAGCTCACCGTTGTCGAAGGCCATCCGCGTCTCGGCGTCCGAGCTGAACGCCCGGCCCTCGCCCTTCTCACCGGCGGTGAGGTGGGTGAGGTGGTACAGACCGATGACCATGTCCTGGGTAGGCATGGTGACAGGCTTGCCGTCGGCCGGCTTGAGGATGTTGTTCGACGACAGCATCAGGATCCGCGCCTCGGCCTGAGCCTCGGCGGACAGCGGCACGTGCACCGCCATCTGGTCACCGTCGAAGTCCGCGTTGAACGCGGTGCAGACCAGCGGGTGGATCTGAATCGCCTTGCCCTCGACCAGCTGCGGCTCGAAGGCCTGGATGCCGAGGCGGTGCAGGGTCGGCGCCCGGTTGAGCAGCACCGGGTGCTCGCCGATGACCTCTTCCAGCACGTCCCACACGACCGGGCGCTGACGCTCGACCATCCGCTTGGCGGACTTGATGTTCTGCGCGTGGTTGAGGTCGACCAGCCGCTTCATCACGAACGGCTTGAACAGCTCCAGCGCCATCTGCTTGGGCAGACCGCACTGGTGCAGCTTGAGCTTCGGGCCGACCACGATGACCGAACGGCCGGAGTAGTCGACGCGCTTTCCCAGCAGGTTCTGGCGGAACCGGCCCTGCTTGCCCTTGAGCATGTCGGACAGCGACTTGAGCGGGCGGTTACCCGGGCCGGTGACCGGCCGGCCGCGACGGCCGTTGTCGAACAGCGCGTCGACGGCCTCCTGGAGCATCCGCTTCTCGTTGTTGACGATGATCTCGGGCGCGCCGAGGTCGATCAGCCGCTTGAGGCGGTTGTTCCGGTTGATCACGCGGCGGTACAGGTCGTTCAGGTCCGAGGTCGCGAAGCGACCACCGTCGAGCTGCACCATCGGGCGCAGGTCCGGCGGGATGACCGGGACGCAGTCCAGCACCATGCCGAGCGGCGAGTTGCGGGTGTTCAGGAACGCCGCGACGACCTTGAGTCGCTTGAGCGCCCGGATCTTCCGCTGACCCTTGCCGGAGCGGATGGTCTCCCGCAGGCTCTCGGCCTCGGCGTCGAGGTCCATGTTCTGGACCAGCGCCTTGATCGCCTCGGCGCCCATGGAACCGGTGAAGTACTCACCGAACCGGTCGCGCAGCTCGCGGTAGAGCAGCTCGTCGGTGACGAGCTGCTTCGGCTCCAGCTTGCGGAAGGTGTCCAGCACCTCGTCCAGGCGGTCGATCTCGCGCTGGGCCCGGTCGCGGATCTGGCGCATCTCGCGCTCTCCGCCCTCCTTGACCTTGCGCCGGACGTCCGCCTTGGCACCCTCGGCCTCCAGCTCGGCCAGGTCGGCCTCGAGCTTGGCGGCCCGCTTCTCGATCTCCGAGTCGCGGCTGTTCTCGGACTGCCGCTTCTCGGCCAGGATCTCGTTCTCGATCGTCGAGAGGTCACGGTGACGCGACTCCGCGTCCACGCTCGTCACGACGTACGAGGCGAAGTAGATGATCTTCTCGAGGTCCTTGGGGGCGAGGTCCAGCAGGTAACCCAGCCGGCTCGGAACGCCCTTGAAGTACCAGATGTGGGTCACCGGAGCGGCAAGCTCGATGTGCCCCATCCGCTCACGACGGACCTTGGAGCGAGTCACCTCGACGCCGCAGCGCTCACAGATGATGCCCTTGAACCGGACGCGCTTGTACTTACCGCAGTAGCACTCCCAGTCCCGCTGCGGACCGAAGATCTTCTCGCAGAAGAGCCCGTCCTTTTCCGGCTTCAGGGTGCGGTAGTTGATCGTCTCAGGCTTCTTGACCTCGCCGTGCGACCACTGACGGATGTCGTCGGCGGTGGCGAGACCAATGCGCAGCTCGTCGAAGAAGTTGACGTCGAGCACTATGTCCCCTATGTCGTCGTCTGTACTGCTAATTCTCGGGTGGGGTCGGGGGCCGGCGTCCGGCCTGGAAGTCTACGTCCCGGTCGTCGAACTCGCGATGGACTTCCATGGAGAAGTTCCGTTGGCTCTCGTCTCGGGAGGCGCTCGTAGGGT